>JBJERD010000283.1:0-10903 GCA_051882095.1 Oscillospiraceae bacterium | reverse complement strand
CTCCTGCAGCAGCAGAGTGGTCTCAAGGGAGCTTTGAAAATCATCGCCGATGGCAACGATGCAAAGGTCGTAGTTTCTCACTCCCAGCGAGCTTAAAAACTCCTTTTTGGTGCAGTCGCCGATCTGAGCGTTTGTGACCTTGTTGAGAACAGCCGCAACACGCTCTTCATTTTTATCTACAGCCATGACCTCGTGGTTAAGCTCGTTGAGCTTGTATGCAATGTGTCTGCCGAATCTGCCAAGACCTATAAGTAATATTGATTTCATTTAAGTTGATCTCCTTTCGCTTATCCGATGCTTATTTTTTCAAGCGGCAGCTTTGCGCTGTTGTTTGCGCTGCTGTTGAATGCCGCAAATATCAAAGTAAGTCCGCCTACACGTCCGAAGAACATCAGCAGCATGAGGATTATTCTGGAGGCTGTTCCCAGCTGAGCGGTTATTCCCATTGAAAGTCCTACCGTGCCGATAGCCGAAGCGGTCTCAAACAGACACTCCTTAAAGGGAAGACCTTCAATAACGCTTATTGCTATTCCTCCCGAAAGGAACAGACCAAGGTAAAGCATAAGTATAGCCGAAGCCTTCTGGACCGCTTCCTGAGCGATACGTCTGCCGAAGAAATTGGTGTCCTCCTTGCGCTTGAAAACCGATACCGCAGACGATACCATGATAGCAAAGGTGTTTGTTTTCATACCGCCCGCCGTAGAGCCTGACGAGCCGCCTATCAGCATAAGAATTATTATCAGGCAAATGCTGCCGCCTCGCATCAGACCGAAATCAGCCGTGTTAAAGCCTGCCGTTCTGGGAGTTACCGACTGGAATGCCGAAGCCAGTATTCTTTCGGAAAGCGGCATATCCCAATGCGAAAACTCGCAGAAGAAGAAATAAACAGCCGGCAGAACAAGCAGCAGAGAGGTGGTAACGATTATTACCTTGCTTTGCATACGGTATTTTCTGAAATGCAGCTTGTGGGTCTTGATGTCCTCCCATGTAAGAAATCCCAGACCGCCGCTGATTATAAGCAGCATTACCGTAATGTTTATCAACGGGTTCCCCACATATGAAGTCAGCGAAGAAAACTTTTGCTTAAAGCCCATAAGGTCGAAGCCTGCGTTGCAGAACGCCGAGACCGAGTGGAAAACAGAATACCACAGACCTTTTAAAAAGCCCATTTCCTTGCAGAATACAGGCATCATGAGAATACAGCCGGCAAGCTCGGCGATAAGCGTTACCTTGAAAATAAAAACGGTGAATTTTACAACGCCGCCCACCTGCGGAGCCGAGATAGCCTCCTGCATTGCGCTTCTCTGGCGAAGATTGATCTTTCTTTTGGACAGCCATGTGACCGACGTTGCGGCTGAAACTACTCCCAGTCCGCCTATCTGTATAAGAATAAGTATCACAGCCTGCCCGAAGCCCGACCAGTAGGTAGCGGTGTCCTGAGTGACAAGACCCGTCACGCAAACGGCGGAAACGGACGTAAACAAAGCGTCCGAAAAGCTTGCCGAACCGCTTTCGGCGCTGGAAAACGGCAGCATAAGCAGCAAAGCGCCCGTAAGAATGACAGCCGCAAAGCCGAGAATAATTATCTGAAATGAGGAAAGCCTCTTAAAAATCGAATTCATTTTGCACCTCTGCAAAGTAAAAGATACTGCACAAGCTGTTATTATTCAATTTGTGCGATAATACAAAAAATATCCGCCGAAAACATATCCGGCAAATATGCGCTATTATCTTAATTATCTCACACTTGGCATTAAAACGGCATAAAGAAAACTAATTTGACATTAAGACCGCATAAAGATTTTGCTTAAGATATAAATATGCTAAAACATCACAGATATAGATAGAGATACGGTATTTTATACTGAAGATTCGACATATCAATACAAAAAACTGTTTATTTGTTGACAATTGTGGGCGAGGTGTGATATAATTTTATGGTAGAAAAGTGAGCATTTTTTTTTTGTAAGGGAAATCCATATGCTTGGAAATTGTAAATTTTGTTATACAGAAAAGTATTTATTTACAGAGACGTGCACAAAGTCGTCAGGCGGCAGTTGTGCGGTGTTGCCTTAATAATATCGGTAGCCGAAAGTCTGTTTGACACAGCTGCTTCCGCAGCGGGAAAACCGGTAAGGAGTAAAAGTTATGTTGAAAGAAAATGGGCAAAAAATGATAATAGCAGTTGCCGGTACAGGTTATGTCGGCTTGTCTAATGCGATCCTTTTTGCACAGCATAATACTGTGTATGCGGTCGATGTTATTGATGCCAGGGTAGAAATGATCAATAATCGTCTTTCACCCATCGTTGATAAGGAAATTATTGATTATCTGCAAAATAAAGATCTGGATCTAACCGCAACTACGGATGCGGAATCGGCATATGCCAATGCAGATTATGTTGTTATTGCTACTCCCACCAATTACGATCCGCAGCGCAATTATTTTGATACCAGTTCTGTGGAAAGCGTTATTGAGATAGTCCTGAAAGTAAACCCAAGAGCGATCATTGTTATTAAATCCACGGTCCCTGTAGGGTATACGGAAGAGATCAGAAAGCGGTATCACAGTAAGAATATTATTTTCAGCCCGGAATTTCTGCGTGAAGGAAAAGCTTTGTATGATAATTTGTATCCTTCAAGAATAATTGTAGGCGCTCCTCAGGATAATATCAAGACCATTGAAGCGGCATACACGTTTGCAAATATGCTTTCGGAGGGAGCCGTGAAGGAGGATATCCCAACTCTTGTTATCAATCTTACTGAGGCAGAAGCCGTAAAACTATTTGCCAATACATATTTGGCAGTTCGTGTCAGCTATTTCAATGAGTTGGATACATACGCAGAAAGCAAGGGGCTGAATGCTGCACAGATCATAGAAGGTATGTGTCTTGACCCTCGTATCGGCAAAGGGTACAACAATCCTTCTTTCGGCTATGGCGGCTACTGTCTGCCAAAGGATACAAAGCAGCTTTTGGCGAACTTTGAAGGTGTTCCCGAAAGTATGATCCGGGCTGTTGTACAAAGTAATGATCTGCGCAAGGATTATATAGCCGATCACGTTGCAAGTATCGTTGATAAGAGCGACGCTGAAAGCAAAAAAGTCGGAGTGTTCCGTCTTGTAATGAAAGCCGGATCTGACAACTTCCGTGAAAGCAGTATCCAAGGCGTGATGAAGAGATTAAGTGACAAGGGTATCGAAGTCATCATTTATGAGCCGACGCTTGAAGACGGCAGCACCTTTTCCGGCTGCAAGGTCGTGAACGATTTTAAAAAGTTTGCTCAGGATTCTGCGGTGATCCTTGCAAATCGGAATTCCGAAGAATTGGATGACGTTTCGGATAAAGTTTATACACGGGATATATACCAAGAGAATTGATGGTCTGTGAGTATAAGATGAAAAAAGAACAGAAAAAGACGATTTGGTTTATTAATCAGAATTCTTATCTGCCTGAAGATGGACCGCATATTCGTCATTATGCTTTGGGAAAATATCTGGCGAGAGACGGATATGAACCTTTTGTATTTGCGGGGAATGAGCTCCATCATAACGGAAGAAGAATAGATACGGGCAGGAAGCTTTATATAGAAAAGAATCGGGACGGAGTGCATTTCTTTTACATTAAGACGCATCACTACAGCAAAAATGATGCCCACAGAATACTGAACATTTTGTCTTTCTACCGAAATGTGTTCAAAGTATGCAAGCAAGTTGAACGTGAGTACGGGAAACCGGATGTAATATATGCGTCTTCAATGTATCCTACTGCGCTTCTGGCAGGAATTAAGCTGGCAAAGAAGTATAACGTAAAGTGTATTTCGGAAAACAGAGACATTGTTCCCGACGGTTTTGTTGCAAACGGAGCCTTCAAAGAGAACGGAATTCTCGTAAAGGCTATGCGTTTGTTTATGCGCAGAATATATGAGAAGTCGGATGCACTTGTATTTACAATGAGTGAAGGTCCGAAATATATCTCTGATATGAAATGGGATAAGGCTCATGGCGGAAAAATAGATATGACCAAAGTATTCTATATCAACAATGGAGTTGACATGGAGGCTAAGGCTGAAAATGAAAAACGTTATGTTTTGGAAGATCCTGATTTAGACGATCCCGACACATTTAAAGTGGTTTATTTTGGCGCAATTCGATTCATGAATCAGATGCCGTTGTTTATTGAAACTGCATCTGAGTTGAAGAAACGCGGATATAATAACATCAGGATATTAATGTGGGGTAACGGAACAAAGCTGGACGAAATGCGTCGAAAGCTTAATGAAAAGAAGCTGGACAATATTATTCTTAAAGGCTATGTGGATAAGCAGTTTATTCCCGGTATCGCAAAGCGGGCGGATATATTTATCGGCACCGGCAACAGTTGCTCGGTAGGCAAATATGGAATGTCTTTCAACAAATTATTTGACTACCTTGCCGCCGGAAAGCCGATCATTTTACCTTTCCGGGTGGCGGGGTCGATCGTTGCGCAAAATGGAGCCGGTCTGGAAATTGATAATGCCGACGCAAAGACTCTTGCCGATGCAATTATTTCATTTATGGAAATGCCTCGTGAAAAGTATATGGAGTATTGTGAAAATGCAAGAAGAGTCGGGCAGCAATTTGATTATGCAATTATTGCACAACAGGTGAATCATGCGATAGATCAGGTGCTTGAATGATCATCTTATGTAAAGGTAAAAACTATATTTATCAGCAAATGTGTTGATCTGACAGAGGTGCAAGAATGAAAATACTGTTTATTGCAAGGGGTTATCCAAAGCCTGAAAACAAGATGCTTGGGCTTTTTGAACGGGATCAGGCTCTGGCAATAAAAAAACTGGGGCATGAGGTTGCCTATGTGGTTTTAGATCTGCGTTCGATAAGACGAAAGCGAAAATTGGGATATAACCGTTTCTATGATTCAGGGATCCCTGTTTATGAGATGAATATCCCATTAGGTGATGTTCCTTTGAAGGTGAGATCTTTTTTTGAGGATCGGGCGATCAGAAAGCTTATGCCTCGGATCGAACAAGAGTGGGGAACGCCGGATATCGTACACGCACATTTTTATAAAATGGCAGTGGGGATCTGTTCTTTTTTTCACAATAAGGGTATTCCTGTTGTGCTTACAGAACATGCGTCAGTTGTCAATTCGGGGAAGATGTCCGAAAAAGATAAGAGCATTGTTTCTGAAACCTACCATCAGGCAGATGAAATTATTGCTGTGAGTAATTCACTTGCCCGCACTATTTATGCGCAGTATGGAGCTCAGTGTAAAGTTGTACCGAATATAGTCAGCGTGCATGACATGGTCGAATATATACCTCACGGAAATGTATTTAATTTTGTTTCTGCGGCAAATCTTCTGAGCGGAAAAGGCTTCGATTTACTAATAAAGGCAATGGGGCGGGTCGTTAAAGATTTTCCCGATGCCCGGCTGACAATTTACGGTGATGGACCATGCCGAAAAGAATATGAGAATATGATTGAAAAATTCGGTCTTTCACAAAATGTGACTTTGTACGGAAGATATGAAAGAAATGAACTTCCGGAGAAATATGCAGAGGCAGACGCCTTTGTGCTGGCTTCCCGAGGGGAGACTTTTGGCGTTGTATATATTGAGGCAATGGCGTGCGGTTTGCCGGTCATCGGCACGATCTGCGGCGGTCCTGAAGATTTTATAAATGAAGATGTAGGCTTGCTGGTTCCCAAGGAAGACGTAGAACAATTAGCAAGCGCAATGATGCGAATGATACAGAATATAACGTCATATGACAGACGATACATCAGTAATTATGCTTTATCATGTTTTTCATCGGAACGGGTGGCTGATATGATCTTGAAAGTATATCAGAATATAATACAGAAAAGGTGTTCAGAACTGACATGATTATTACAATGATTTTAACCAATGCTTTTTCACCTGACGTAAGAGTGTATAAGGAAGCAAAGTATCTGGTGGGAAAAGGACATAAGGTTACGATCCTTTGCTGGGATAAAACGCCTGAAAAAGGTCTTCCGCTCAAAGAGAACAAGGACGGAATAAATATTATTCGTTTTGGTATCCCATCTGTCGCAGGAACAGGGATGAAGCAGTCAGGAGCATATTTTAAGTTTATAAGAAGCTGCAGAAAATATCTTAAGAAGCATAAATGCGATTGTCTGCACTGCCATGATCTGGACGGCGCTTTGGTCGGATACATTACGAGGAAAGTGAATACACCGTTTGTTTTTGATATGCATGAATTTTATGAAAAAGGCAGTAAAACAAAAAAGACAATAATTCATTGGTTGGTCATGAAACTTGTAAGTAAGGCAAAAGCCGTTATTTATGTGAGCAATGAATCATTGAAGCGGTATGGAAAGCGGTTTGGCGAAAAGTTTTATGTTTTGAGAAACTACAGCGATCCGACTTTTTTTACTGACTGCAAGAAAGTAAGTTCGGATCGTTTCAGGATCGCTTATATCGGTGAAGTCAGAAATCAGATACCTGAGTTTACAGCTCTTTTTGAAGCTGCAAAGGGAATGGATAATGTGAGTGTCGATATCTATGGCGGAGGAGTTGATCTGGCACGGCTGGAGGAACTGAAAACCCATTATTCAAACGTAACTGTACACGGAAGATATGACGGCATTCGTGAATCAAATCGTATTTATTCAAATACCGATGTAAGTTTCATTGCATATGATACGGAGAATCCCAACTATCATGGCGATTTTGAACCGGTTAAGTTATATGAGGCTGTCATTTCGGGAACCCCTGTCATAGCTACCGGGAATCTGAATCCGGGCAGATTTGCAGAGAAGGAGCGCATAGGGCTGTCTGTTGACACAAAGAATGTTGATGAAATACGGAATGCAATTCACCGTTTTATCTCAGATAAAGACTTTTTTGAAGAGTGTAAAAACAATATGAAAAAAATCGCCGACCGCTATGACTGGAATAATGCGGTCAAAATTCTGGATCGGGTTTATTTGGGATAAAAGTTCTTATGCGGACAGCGGCTGTTTTTCAGACGTTAGAGAAAAAATATAGAAGAAAGCTTGAGAATCAACATTAGCGTATTGCAGCTCTGCCGGTTGCAGAGCTTTATATTTGGTGCCTGTGTTCATAGATAATTCGAAGGATTGGTACAGTGAATATTTTAAAAAATAACGTAAAATGGAAAAATGATATAGTTGAATATGGCTTTTTGTTGCTGCTGTTATTTTACAACAGCACTTATACAGTTTTTCAGCATATATTTTCAAATTACAAGAGCCTGTTAGGCGTTGTCGGATATATATTGTTTGGACTTGCAGCGGCTTCACTTATTATAAGGATCAGGCGAGTTCCAAGAATGGTCTGGGTCATTATCTGGATGCTTTTAGCTGCGATCATTTACAGCTGTATATATTCAGAAAATTTAATTCATCTGCGAATAATTTTTTCTTTCCCGAATGTGCGTAAGATATGGATAGTTATGCTTCTGTTTTCGGTAGTGAACGATCCGCGAAAAATGCTTGATTATTTAAGGTTCATAAGTTATCCGATAATTCTTGTTAACATATACGGAGTTTTTTCAGGTGCATATTCAGATGCGCTTACGGGAAGATACATATATTATATGGGATTTTCTTATGGTATCCTTATTTGGGTTACAATAAATATTCAACATATTTTTGTAGATGCCGGTTCTGTTGTCAATAAGATCTGCAATAGCATTTTTGCGGTTTTCATATGTTTCATCCTTGCATTTTATGGCAGCCGAGGCGCAGTACTGTCTCTGATGATTTTTGTAATTTTCTGCTTTCTTAAATACTTTAGCGGCAAGAGAAAGATCACTATAATTTCAATTCTGTCAGTAGCAGCGATCGTAATCTATCAGTTCTGGGATCTTATATTGGGCGGATTGGTTTCTGTTACCGAAAAAATAGGAATTAACAGCAGAAATCTGTATCTTTTGCAGGAGTCTTTGCTGAAATCAGATACGCATCGTTCTAACACCGTGTATAAATATTGCATGGAGTTGATACGTTCACACCCCCTTGTAGGTCGAGGAATCGGAGCAGACAGAGTAGTTGGCGGAGGCGTTGATTTCTACGCACATAATCTTATGCTGGAATTGTGTGCGGACTTTGGTGTGCTGATAGGAGCTGCGATTTTCATTTGGATACTATGGATGGGATATAAAATGTTGATACGCTGTGAAGATCGTTCATGGGTAAAATTATATTCACCGTTTTTTGTGACTTCATTTGTTCATTTGATGTTTAGTTCATCACTATATCTTGTTTATGAATTTTGGATCGCTATAGCTGTGTATTATGCGTGCAGAACGCAGCTTCGGAAGGAAGGTAAAGATTCTTAGTGAAACTGTTGATCGTATCACCTTATTTTGCTCCATATTCACTTGTCGGAGCGCAGAGAATGAATTCATTCGTGCGTTATATGGCAGAAAAAGGACATGACATTACGGTCGTAGCTTTTTCTGTTGAGCATCTGAGGACTGTAGCGCCTGCTGCCTTGAATGCAGAAATTCCGGAATTTGTCAAGGTGGAAAGAGTTGATGTAAAAACCAATATCAAGAGCGTGTCCGGACGAAACAGCTGTTATGAGAGCGCTTTTCAAAAGGCGCTGGACAGTGTTTTGAATGAAGAAAGCTATGATTTGTGTTTGGTGAGCGTCGGTCCCTTTTTTACACTTAATGCTGTTAGAACTGTAATGAAGCGTTACGATATTCCATATTTTATCGACTATAGAGATTTGATTTCTATGGGGCAATGCAAAGGCTTTGTACGGAGGATCAAGTCTGTTCGTGCTTCAGTAAATAATTATGTCAATAATAAGCGAGCAATAAGAGACTGCAAGGGCGTTATTACCATTTCAGAAGAATGTAAGAACATCCTCAGAAAAAAGTATGCGGGACATTCTGATTGTTTTCATGTAGTGTACAACGGTTTTGATGAAAAGCAATTACTGAAAATGCCAAGCGTCACTTGGAAGCCTGAGGTCGGTTTTTCGGTAGGCTACTTCGGGAAATTTATGTACTATCAAAAGGATTTTGGCATAGCAATTTTAAGAGCGTTATCAGAGCTTCGAGAAATGGGAGTAGAGGCAAGGCTGTATCATATCGGTCCCGAAATAGCCGATATAGAGGAAATACTTAATGATAGAGGAATAGATACGAATTGCTATGTTAACCTTGGCAGCAAACCTTATGCCGAAGGTGTTGCATATTTACATAAAATGAATTGCTGTGCAATTGAATGGAACAGCAGCTTTGGGCTGGGAACAAAAGTGTTTGATTATATATATGCAAATAAGCCTATTATAGGCTGCATGAATAGTGATACCGAGTTGGGCAGATTTTTGAAGCAATTCAGAAATGCGATCGTTACTACATCTGTGGATGACATAAAGAATTTTGTTTTGAGAATAATAAATGAAAAAGAGAAAAGTTTAGATAACGATACAGACCCCATGTTGTACTCAAGAGAAAAACAAAATGAAAAGTACGAAAACATCCTGAAGGAGGCGCTGCCCTGAATGAGAGATGTATCGGATAAGCCAAACAATAAAATTGGAACCAATGCCGTATTGTTGACCACAAGCAAGATGGTGGTAATGCTGATCTCATTAATAACCTCAATGCTTCTTTCAAGATTCAGAACATTGGAGGAATACGGTACATATTCTCAGTTAACTACTATTGTAAATATAGCCGTGTCAGTATTTATGCTGGGACTTCCAAACAGTTTGAATTATTTTTATGCACGAGCCGAGACTACAGATGAAAAGGATGGTTTTCTGTCAAATTACTATTCATTGATTACTTTTTTGTCTGCGCTCGCAGGAGTCATCTTATGCGTTCTGATCCCTTTGCTCCAAGTTTTCTATTCAAACCACGGATTGGTTACTTTTTGGTTTGTTTTAGCGCTGCTGCCCTGGACAAAGGTGTTGATCAGTTCAAGAAGTAATATGCTTATTGCAGCAGGGCATACCGATCGGGTCATATCGTACAATATCCTGAACGGATTATGCCTTCTTGCCGTAATTGTCCTTATACGGGTAGCAGATATGAGTTTTTACAGCTATATGATAATGTATATAGTTGTAGAGGTGTTCTTCGGCGTGGTGGTATATTTTGAAGCATACAGGCTGTCTGAAAAGCTCAGAGTCACATTTGACAAGGAGCTTATCAAAGCGGTATTGGCTTATTCTGTTCCCATCGGTCTTGCAACATCGGTCAGTACGATCAATAGAGAATTGGACAAGCTGGTGATCGGCAATCTGATGAACACGGAACAGTTGGCGATATATTCAAATGCAGCCAAAGAGCTGCCGCTGGTTTTTATACAACAAGCGTTTATGTCTGTGCTGTTGCCGTCTCTTTCCCGTATGATAAAGAAAGGCAGATATGAGAAGACGGTAGAAATGTGGAGTGATACCGTTGATTTTTGCTTTATTCTTATGTCATTTTTTGTGTCTGCAATTCTTGTTTTTGCTCCGCAGATGATGACGGTGCTCTATTCGGGTAAGTACCTTCCCGGAGCTAATATTTTCAGAGTCTATGGTTTGGTCTTGCTTTGGAGAACTACATATTTTGGCATGATCCTGAATGTAACCGGGCACTCAAAGGAGATCATGTATTCCAGTATTCTCTCATTGATATTAAATGTCATATTGAATGTTGTGTTTTTCCACTTGTTTGGAATGATCGGACCGGCAATAGCGACCTTTATAAGTGTTGGAATTATAAACATCGCACAATTGGTTTTCAGTTCTAAAATTATGCAGGTCTCTTTTGCAAAGATATTTCACTGGAGAAAGCTGGCAAAGATATTATCTCTTAATCTGTTGTCCGCTGCGATCATCTGCGCAGCAGTAGGTCTGCTTGGACTGGGTACTTCCGGTAAGGACATT
>JBJERD010000282.1:0-10935 GCA_051882095.1 Oscillospiraceae bacterium | reverse complement strand
AGAATTCAGGCTATGGAGCTTTTCATATAAACGAGCTTTACGGACATATGGGAAAATATGAGCTTATCATAAATACCGTTCCGTCAATGGTGCTTGACAGCCAAATGCTGGCTGCGGTCGCAAAGGATACGATAATAATCGACCTTGCCTCAAAGCCCGGCGGCGTTGATTTCAAAGCAGCTGCAAAAATGAACCGCCGTGCCATTCATGCGCTTTCCCTTCCCGGAAAGGTCGCCCCTATCACCAGCGGAGAGATAATCTCAGAGGTGGTGAAAAATATCATTATCGAAAGGGGTGGGAAAAATGTCACTTGAGGGTAAAAAAGTGGGCTTTGGAATGACCGGTTCCTTCTGCACCTTTGAAAAAGCATTTGCGGCGGCTGAAACTCTGGTCGGCGCAGGGGCGGAGGTGTTTCCGGTCATGTCGTTCAATGCGGCGGGCATCTCCACCAGATTCGGTACGGCAGATGAAAACAGAAGCAGAATAGAAAGAATCACGGGGCGAAAGCTTATTGCCTCTATTGAGGACGCCGAGCCGATAGGTCCACATAAGCTATTCGACATACTTGTGATAGCGCCGTGCACAGCCAACACTCTGGCAAAGCTGGCGCTGGGGATATCCGATACGCCTATCACAATGGCGGTAAAATCGCATCTCAGAAACGGCAGACCTGTGGTCATAGCCGTGTCCACAAACGACGCTCTTGCAGGCTGCGCAAAGAATATCGGCATACTGCAAAACTACCGGAATTATTATTTCGTGCCCTACAGTCAGGATAATTTCGCAGCCAAGCCCAATTCCGTGGTGGCTGATTTCACCAAGATAAATCAAACGGTTGAAGCCGCTCTGGAAGGCAGACAGCTGCAGCCGATAATGCTTTCAAAAGAATAATTTTTACGGGAGCGTTTCGGCGCTCCTTTTTTTGCTTTCACGGACGGTAAACACTCTTAAAATTAACTTAATCTTTTGTTATGTTCATTGACTTTTGCCCCTTGCTATTGTATAATGAAGCTGTAGAAAATATTACAATTATAAGACATAAGGATTCTAAGAAAAAAGGAGATATTCATATGAAAAACAGATTATTGATCGCAGCAGCTGCGGCTGCCATTTTGCTTGCTTCGTGCGGAGCAGTAGAAGATGATAGCTCCGTCAAGGACACTCCGTCAAAAGCCTCCGATATCTCATCGCAGGCAGAAGCGTCAGAAAGCTTGTCGGAGGATACTTCCGGTGCGGCACAGCAGGAGGAGTCTTCCGCCGAAAATTCCGAAAGTACGCCTGACGAAC
Source organism: Oscillospiraceae bacterium (assembly GCA_051882095.1). GTDB lineage: Bacteria > Bacillota > Clostridia > Oscillospirales > Ruminococcaceae > FB2012. The sequence goes on along the minus strand of JBJERD010000282.1, from coordinate 9,648 downwards.
AAAGTTCATCTGAGACCGACAGCAGCGAAACCACTCAGGCTGACATTTCGGGATATTATATCGAGTCGGTCAACGGTAATGATGAAAACTATATCATCGTGAGCGATACGGGAAGTTTTATAATAAAAATAGGCGAAGCTTCAAGCGTCCCTATCACGGTTGAACAGACCGACGGCGTTTTGTCCATAAACAGAGGCGGAGTCAGCGACGTTACGGAAACTTCTTCTGTGACCTACGGCGACGGTACCGTTACCTTTGAGCAGAACGGCAGAGCCTACCTGTGGAGAAAGATCGACTTTATCCCTCTTTCGGGAACATACAACCGTGTAGACGGCGAGGGAAATAATATCGAGCAGTGGGTGTTCAACGGCGACGGAACAGGCTCGGTCACAGGTGCAGACAGCGAAACGAGCGTTGCCATGAGATACAGCCAGACCGCCGATTCCCTGGAGATTTCACTTGGCTCTGATGATGACAACACAGTTTACAGCTATACCTATAATGTCCTCAGACTTGATATGACGGACGGCAGCAGCGCCATTACGCTTGTCGCCGCAAATTCCTGACCATGCAGATAAAGAATATAATTCTTGCCGTTGAGATAGTGCTTCTTTCGCTGTTTCTTGTGCCGTTTCCTATACTCAATATCGGCAACGCAGCAGGCATAGCGGTGTGTACGGCGCTTATCCTTATTACCGCAAAGCACTCTTCGTTTTTCGCCTTTGTGAAAAAGCTGTGGAGCTGCGTGGGCGGAAAAATAGCGATAGTCACAGTCTGCACAGCCATTGCTGCCGGAATGGCATACGCCGCAGTGCTGTCGGCAAATATGTACAAGGCAATGAAAAACGAGCCGGAAGAGCCTGATATACTTGTGGTTCTCGGTTGCAAGGTCAGAGGAGAAAAGCCTACACGAATGTTAAGGCGCAGGCTTGACGCCGCATATGATTATATGCAGGAAAACCCCGATGTGATGTGCATAGTTTCGGGCGGACAGGGCAGCGACGAATCTGTTACCGAGGCGCAGGCGATGAAGAATTATCTTGTGGAAAAGGGCATTTCAGCCGACAGGATAATCATGGAGGACAAATCGACTTCCACCGACGAGAACATAGAAAATTCTCTGGCAATTCTCGATTCGCTGGGACTGGAGCGGAAGATCACGATAGTGACAGACGGCTTTCATCAGTACAGAGCAGGGCTTATAGCCAAAAAGCATGGGATAGAACAGGTACACGCCGTTTCCGCGGATACCGAGCCCAGATATCTTTTCACCTATTGGGTGAGAGAATGGTTCGGCATTGCGCAGTTTCAGCTTTTGAACGGTAATAATTCATAATAAAAACGGACGGTTTCTGACCGTCCGTTTGTGTTTTAATATGTTCAGCCGTAAAGCTCAGTCTGCTGAGGATAGCTGTAAACTATCTTTGCGTGTGGAGCAGGAGTCACGCCGCTTTCTTCAAAAAGCTGTGAGACCGTTACAAAGCTGTAGCCCTGCTCTTTCAGCTTTGGGATAATAATGTCAAGCGCATCAACGGTGCGGAAGTTTCCTTCCATGTCGTGCAGAAGAATTATCGCACCGTCCCTTGCCTGCGAAAGCGTGCGCTGCGCACGTTCTTCGGCTGTGACCGAGTCGTTGTAATCCTCGCAGCCAAAGCCGCATATGAACGGCAGCTCTGCGGCGGCGAAAAGTCCGTCGCTTATGGCAATGTAAGGCGGTCTGAAAAAGCGTGGAGCTTTTCCCGTAACCTCTTTTACCTTTGCCGATGTGTAGTCAAGCTCTGCTTTTATCTCGTCGGCTGTCATTTTGGTCATGTCCGAATGTGTCTTTGAATGATTGGCAATTTCGCAGCCCATTTCGCTTGCCCTTTTCATTATCTCTGCGGAGCTTTCGTCAATGTTGTCTCCCACCACAAAGAAAGAAGCCTTAACGCCGTATTTTTCAAGCTTTTCAAGAACTGATACAGTCGTAGTGGTGTTTGGTCCGTCGTCGAATGTCAGTGCGATAAGCTTTCGCTTTTTATCGTCAGTCATTATTTATCCTCCTGTCTGAGTGCTTTTTGGCTTTTGTAAGCGTTTTTCTGCCGAGCTTTCCGGCTTTTTCAACGCCGCTTTTGGTCTTTTCGGCAAGAGCCTCAACAGCCGCCTGAACCTTTGCCGTCAGCGTTTCGGGAGTCATGCCCTCAGGGTCTATCGGCTCGCCGTAGATGACCTCAACATCATACTTTTTAAGCTTTTTCCAGTTGAAAAGCTTAGGCAGCTTTTTGTCGGGCGGGAATATCTCATGTCCGCCCTTGATGTATGCAGGGATTATTGGCACCTTGGCTTCTATCGACAGCAGAGCAGCGCCGTTTTTGAATTTGCCCAGCTTGCCGTCCTTGCTGCGTGTGCCTTCGGGGTGAATAAGCACTCCCCATTTGTCTTTCAGCTTGTTTTTGATTGATTCCATTGTGTCGCCCACGTCGCCTGTTCTGTCAACGGGAACCATTCCTGCAACCTTTATCATTATCTTGTTGACCAGCTTGTTTTTGAAAAGCTCTTTTTTAGCCATGCAGCAGAATTTGTTGAAACGCTCTTTCTTGAAATTCTGAGTGATATACAGATAATCAAAGTTTGAAACATGATTTGCACATATTATATATCCCTTATCTTCGGGCAGCACTTTGTCGTTTTTTATTTTTACTTTATAGACGGTGTGTACAAGATTTCTGTAAAATCTGTATATCCTGTAATCCAGAGCGGATTTGTTCAGCGGATAAATAAGCGACTTCACAGGCGTTCTCTTTATCATGGACGGATTCTGCACAAGCCCAATAAGCTTTGCAACGGTCATGTTCTTGTCAAGAGCATCGTCTATCTTCACGCCGCTGAAATCCTCTATTTCAAGAGCCAGCTCAACTGCTGAAAGGGAATCAATAGTGAACTCCTGCAAGAACCGTGTAGAAAGCTTCACTTCGTCGGGAGAAACGTTTCCCACCTTGGCAACTGCGTTTATCACAAGCCGTGCAATATCCGTACTGTCCGTTTTTTTGGACTTGTCTGAACCGTCCGACAGCGCTTGGAGATCGTCCTCCAGGATCATCTTTTTAAGCAGATATCTCTTTGGCTTTTGCAGAGAAGTTCTCGGGATAGTTTCAACAAAGTGAACACCCGAAAGCTTCATGGCGTTGGCAGCCTGCGAGCTTTTCGCCATAAGCTTGTCGTAAATAGCCTTGTGGTCCAGCGGGTCGGCGACCACGAATGCGTGAACGGTGTCGTAGCTGCCGTCCTCAACGGGAACTCCGCAGACTACCAGCTCCTTTACGCCAATAACTCCGCCGTAGAACTTTTCAATATCGTCGGGAGCCACCTTTTTTCCCGTGGCAAGAACGATGTTCTCCTTGCATCTTCCCACGATGACCACATTGCCGTGCTTGTTGTATTCGCCGATATCGCCTGTTCTGAACCAGCCCTCGCTTGTAAAGGCTTCTCTTGTGGACTTCTCGTCGTTGTAATATCCCATCATAAAGTAAGGCGATTTCAGCAGTATCTCGCCGCTTGGAGAAATCTTCATTTTCACATCGGGATAAACCCTTCCTGCCGAGTCGGTGGTTATGTGCCTTCCGTAGTTGCCAATAGTGGGGATATTCGTTTCCGTTGCTCCGTAGGAGTTAAGAATGTTAAATCCCGTGCCGTAGTAAAACTCGCAGGTCTCCTGCTGCATAGGCGAGCCTGCGGAGCAGAGAATCCTAACGCAGCCGCCGAAGGCTTGGTGTATCTGCGAAAACAGTTTTTTGCCTAAGTTTACCCCCAAAGCCTTTCTCAGCTTCAGACATACGGGAAAAGCAATGCTGTACATTTTTTTGGACTTTTTATCAGCCTCTATCTTTTTCATTATCTGAGTTTTCAAAAGCTCATAAATCTTCGGAACGGCAGGAATGACCGTCGGCTTGAAGCATGAAAAAGCATTGCTCATACCTGATGCGTTGAGCGACTGCACAAATCCCACCTGCGAACCGAAAAGCATTGGCGCTATCACCTGTGCGAAAAGCCCGTAAATATGGCTGTTTGGCAGTATGCCAAGATAGCGTTCCTCATCGGCAAGCTTGTTGCAGCGCAGACACATGGCGGTGGAGTTTATGATCGTATCATGCCTGTGCATTATTCCCGAAGCTGTTCTTGTTGTGCCCGATGAGAAAATTATAACTGCTATATCGCTGCAGCCCTCAGGCTGTTTTATCTCACATTTTTTGCAGCTGTCCGAAAATACGGACAGTTTATCGCATAGGTTCAGCATTGGTATACCTTGGACAGCGCCCAGAACATCATGTATCTTTTCCGAAGCAATAATGCAGCTGACCTGAGCTTTTTCAATGAGAGCCAGCATTTCGCTGCGGGGCAGGGAAGCGTCGATAAGAGCGGCGGTGCAGCCGAGCTTTTCCGCAGCCATAAAAGCAATGTTCCATTCGGGTCGGCTTTCGGAAGCTACAGCGACCCTGTCTCCCGGCTTCAATCCCACGGCGGAAAGCCTTTCGGCAAATTTCTCCGCAAGAGTTCTCACCTGAGCGTATGTATAGCCTGTCATTTTGCCGCTGTCGCTGAGCATTACAAGAGCGACCTTGTCGTTATAGCGAAAGCTGGTTTTTTCAAATTCGGAATAAATATTCATAGCGACTACCTCGTTATCTGCTTGAAATCTTCCTCGGCAATGCATTTTGCTGCGGTGCTGAGAAGATCGACGAAATTCATGATATTGTCAAGTCCCATTTTGTCGATAAGAATGTCAAAATACTTTTCTGCCTTGTCGGTTTTTGCTGTAATGTACTGCACTCCGTCCTCAGTTATCCTTACGTTCATGCGCCTGCGGTCATGCTCGTCAAGCTCCATAGTGATAAGACCTTTTTTTCTCAGCCCCGAAAGCACTGCGGTAACTCTCTGCCTTGAAATATCAAGCCGGCTGCTTATTATCGCAGGATTATATATCTGCTGCGGATCGTCGTTGAGCATCAGAAGCACCATTCCCTCGCCCTGACAAAGCTCTGTGATGTTGCTGAAAAACTCAGAACAATAAACCTCCTGAAGCTTTGTGACTATTTCATTTACAACATTTTCTTTTTCACGGCCGCTCATGTTTATTTCCCCTTGAAGTTTAATTCTTGATGTTTATAATTAATGATATTGATAATCAACACTGTTGATTATATACCCATTATGTTGTTTTGTCAAGGGTTATTTATAAAAAAACGGCGCTGCCATTCAAATTCCGCAGCGCCGTATTGCTTTTTATCAGTCTTCGTTCTCTTCTTCAGGCATATTCCAGTTGTGGTATACGTTCTGAACGTCGTCGTTGTCTTCAAGGTGCTCAAGCAGAAGATTCATCTTCTTGATAGCGTCCTCGTCCTCAAGAGTAGTGTAAGTAGAAGGAACCTTTTCAGCCTCAGCCGAAAGTACCTTGTAACCCATTGCGGTAAGAGCCTCGTTCACAGCTCCCACGCTGCCCGGGTCGCAGGTTATTTCGATAACGTCGTCCTCAACGTTGAAATCGTCAGCTCCTGCCTCCATGCAGTCCTCCATTATCTTGTCCTCGTCCGCACCGTTGTTTTCGAGGATAACAGTACCCTGATTTGAGAACATAAAGGATACGCAGCCGCTTGTTCCCAGATTTCCGCCGAACTTGTCGAAGTAATGGCGGATATCTCCTGCGGTACGGTTTTTGTTGTCGGTAAGACACTCAACGATAACGGCAACTCCGCTTGGACCGTAGCCCTCGTAAACCATTTCCTCATAGTTGTTTTTCTCGCCGTCGCCGGCAGCTTTTTTGATAATTCTGTCAATGTTGTCGTTAGGAACATTGTTAGCCTTAGCCTTGGCAATAAGGTCACGAAGCTTGGCGTTGTTGGCAGGATCGGGTCCGCCCTCCTTGACTACAACAGTCATCTCTCTGCCGATCTTTGTAAAGATCTTAGCCTTTGCGCTGTCGGTAGCTTCTTTCTTCCTCTTAATATTTGCCCATTTTGAATGTCCTGACATTCTATTCACTCCTTTTTATTCCAAAACCGCCCGTAAATCATTTTCATTAGCGGCTGTCCCTTGGCGGAAATACGCAATTTACCGCTTTCACGGGGAAATGTCTTCATTACTGTAACTAAATCATTATACAACAATTTTCATGTTTCGTCAAGAGGGGAGACCTCTTACGCAGTGAAATCAAGTTTTCGGATAAAAAGCCGACTCTTTCAGAAGCAAGCAGCGCTGCTCGCTTTGCAAGATATGCATTGAGTTGTGGGTGAACACAGTTCGCCCCTACATGGTTATTTACGCCTGTTTCCGTAATACGTTTTTACGCCTGCAATTCATCCTTTGCCGCCCATATCGCCTCAAAAATCTCTCTGGCTCTTTCGTCCCTGCCACAAAGATGAAGATACCCGAACAGACACTCCAGTCCCGTAGCGGCTCTGTACTGTCCCACCGTAGAGTGCTTGGGAGCGGAAACTCCGCCTGCATTTCGTCCACGCTTGAAAACGTCCAGCTCCTCTTCGGAAATCAGCTCATTATCCGCAAGCATTTTTGCCGCCTCGGACTGAAATTCTGCGCAAACCTTTTCTATCGTCATGTCGTGAAGCTTCTTGACAGGCATATTAGCCTCTGCAACGAATTTCTCCCTGACAAACTGTTCATAAACGGCGTCACCCATAAACGCCAGCGCAAGCGGCGAATACTGCTTAACTTCCTGTGATGTCATAAAAACCCCCGATTTTAATTGACAGTTGACAATTGACAATTATTGTGTTCGCTTCGTTCAAATTTTGTAGGGGAGAACTTTGTTCTCCCATTGTGTCAGATTCAAAAAATTACGAAACAAACTCAAATTCAAAATCAAAAATTGATACCGTATCGCCTTCGTTGATGCCCATTTGTTCAAGCTTGTCGATTATTCCGCTGCTGCGAAGTACTCTCTGGAAATATTGCAGCGACGAGTAGTCTTCCATGTTGACTGAGCGCAGAATATCCCACAGCCAGTCGGCCTCCACAAAGTATACTCCGTCCTCCACAGTTACCTTGAAATCCTTCTTAGAGAGCAGCTTGTCGTCAAGCTCTTCCTTTGTCAGCGGCTGAGCCTCGAACTGCTTTACGGGCGGAAGTATCTCAAGACGCTCCCAGACGCCGTAAACAAGCTCCTTTGTACCCTGCGTAGTCGCTGCTGATATTTCATAGAACAGCAACCCCTGATCCTCAATGTAATCACGGAAACGCTTTATCTGTTCGGGCGAAGCCATGTCAGACTTGTTTGCTGCCACTATCTGCGGCGCAGCGGCAAGCTCTTCCGAGAAATTTGCAAGCTCCTTGTTTATAGCTTCAAAATCCTCGATGGGATCTCTGCCTTCAACGCCCGAAACGTCCACAACATGAACGATAAGACGGCAGCGCTCAACGTGCCTGAGAAATTCGTGACCAAGTCCTACGCCCTCGCTTGCACCCTCGATAAGTCCGGGAATGTCAGCCATTACAAAGCTCTTTCCGTCCTCTATCTTTACAACTCCCAGCACAGGCGTAAGGGTAGTGAAGTGGTAGTTTGCTATCTTGGGCTTTGCAGCCGATACCACCGAAATAAGCGTGGATTTTCCCACATTGGGGAATCCCACAAGACCTACGTCGGCAATAAGCTTCAGCTCCAGCACGACCTCGTACTCGTCGCCTCTGAAACCCGGCTTTGCGAATTTTGGTATCTGCCTTGTAGACGTGGCAAAATGAGCGTTTCCTCTGCCGCCTTTTCCGCCCTTTGCGATAACAACAGGCTCGTCCCCCGACAGGTCGGCAAGTATTCTTCCTGTTTCGGCTTCTCTAACCACAGTACCTCTCGGAACGCTTACAACAAGGTCGGGAGCGTTTCGTCCCGTGCAGTTTTTTGCAGAGCCGTTCTGCCCCTTTTCAGCCACATATTTTCTTTTGTATCTGAAATCTATCAGGTTGGAGATGTTGTCGTCAACCTTGAAGACAATATCTCCGCCTTTGCCGCCGTCTCCGCCGTCGGGACCGCCTGCGGCAATGTATTTTTCACGGTGGAAGGAAACGCAGCCGTCTCCGCCGTCTCCTGCTTTTATATAGATCTTGGCTTCATCGACAAACACAAAAACCACTCCTTTTATTCGTTATCGTTAGCCGTTGGGCGTGATTTATTCTCCAAAGAGACCGCCTTTGAGTTTTTTCCGAAAAACAAAACCCCAAGCCATAATAACGGCTCAGGGTTTATCAAGCTGCAAATTAAGCCTGGGGATATACTGAAACCTTCTTGCGGTCTCTTCCCATTCTCTCAAATTTAACTACGCCGTCAGCCATAGCGAACAATGTATCGTCAGAGCCGCGGCCTACGTTCTCGCCCGGATGGATATGTGTGCCTCTCTGGCGAACGAGGATGTTGCCTGCAACTACTGCCTGTCCGTCTGCTCTCTTAACGCCAAGTCTCTTTGACTCTGAGTCACGTCCGTTCTTTGTAGAACCCATACCTTTTTTATGAGCAAAAAACTGCATTGAAATTCTGATCATTACAATTACACCTCCGTCATGTAATTCTTAGCAAAGCTCATTCTTCCATGACCTTTACTTTGATACAGCCCTGAAATTCGTCCGATAGGAAATATAAGTGGGTGAGCAGTCCTAAAATAACTCTGTCACCGTATTCCTCATCGTCGGAGATCAGTCTGAGCGAAATTTCGTTTTCATTTACATTTACTTCGGCGTCAACTTTGAACGCTTCGGTAATAGTATTAGCTGCCATCATAACAGCTGAGGACACGCTTGCACAAGCAATGTCATGTCCGTTATCCGCCAATCCTGCGTGACCAGTAACTTTAAAGCCAAGCAGTCTGTCGGACTTGCTCCTGAAAAAATCCGCAGCGATCATTATGCGTTGATAGCTTCGATCTTAACCTGAGTGTACGGCTGTCTGTGACCCATTTTTCTCTTTTCGCCCTTCTTTGGCTTGTAAGTGAAAACTGTGATCTTCTTGGACTTTCCGTTCTTAAGAACCTTAGCGGAAACTGTTGCGCCCTCAACATAAGGAGCTCCTACATTTACGCCCTCGTCCTTGCCTACTACCATTACCTTGTCGAAAGTAACAGTGTCGTCTGCGTTTACGTCAAGCTTCTCGATAAAAACAACGTCGCCGACGTTTACCTGATACTGCTTTCCGCCTGTTTCAATTACTGCGTACATCTTTAAATGCACCTGCCTTTTCATACAAACTCGCTGCGTCCGGTGCGGTTTACCGACTTTGATACCGGAAACATGCGGCTTTAATATCATACCATATTTCGTCCTTCAAGTCAAGAACGATTGAAAATCAAAACGAGAATTAACAAAAAGTTTACAATTGACGTGCCATGATTCCGGCAAAGCTTGTATTTCCAAAACCGAAGACCTATTTTCCTATGACCGTTGCTACTGCATTTTTCCAGCCGGAAAGCAGCCGTGTTCTTTTTTGCTCGTCCATAGCAGGTCTGAATTCGTCAAAGCTGCCCGAAAGCGCAAGAAGCTGTTGCTTGCCGCTCCACATTCCGCAGCCCAGACCTGCAAGATAAGCCGCTCCTGTCGCCGTAGATTCAACATTTTCGGGACGTGTGACAGTCCTGCCAAGAATATCTGCCTGGAACTGCATAAGAAAACCGTTTGCCG
>JBJERD010000281.1:0-1703 GCA_051882095.1 Oscillospiraceae bacterium | reverse complement strand
AACGGTACTCCTTGTCATGTTTACGCTTGCTCAAGATGCCTGCGTTCTGGTAAGGTTGAGCGTGCTTAATAAGTCAGCTCATAATATTATTCCAAAAATGAGACCGGCAGTTTTGCAGGTCTTTATTTTTTTGTCTGTTCTCAGATATCTGCACTCATAAAAACAAAATGCGGCAGCGCCGATCCTTACCGTGATCCACCACGGATAAGTCAGCTCTGCCGCTTGTTTTATACTGTTGCTATGCCGCAAAAAGGCGATCTCTCTTGTTGTCTGTCGGAGGCGAGAAAACAGAGTACTTGTCGCTTTCGCTGTTGTTTTTATCCATTTCTCCGCCGAAGCCCTCGTCGGTCTTGTTTATCATATCATAATAAATTACCGCATTTGAAATATTGATCCTCTCCTCGGCGTAGTTTGAACGCTCGGAAATGTAATCCTGATCCACCACGCCGTCGTTTACTCTCAGGTCGGCTGCATCCTGACAATATTCTTCATCGGGCGCCGATTTGAACAGACCGTGTTCAGTGTCCGAATAGATCGGATTAGGCGTATCCTTATAAACTTGATTGCAGGAAGCGAATTTTGCAACGTTCTGATAATCGCTCAGATCAAAATACTTATCCTTCTGGCTGTCGTAATATATCTTGTCTGTTACAAAGTTGCCGTTGGGGAATATAACAATGTTTTCCTCGCCCTCGGGGATAGAAAGAATATCATGACCGAGAGCGTATTTGTTTTCAAAGCCAAGCATATTGCCAAGTGTGGGCTGAACGTCATACATTCCCATTACCTGTGTAAATTCCTGAGGCTCATAGCCGCCGTCCTTAGACCAGATAATAAACGGTACCTTGCGGTTAAGATTATAGTAGAACGGATCTACAGGAATGTAACCCGGATCGTCCTCGTCAACGACCTCTTCGGTGAAAGGATCATAGTTGAAGTAATACTCATACTCCTCTTCCTTTACCTTTGCGTCGTGGTCGCCGTAGATCACGATAACGGTGTTGTCCAGAAGTCCCTCTGCGTCAAGGTCTGACATAAGCTGTCCTATAGCTTCGTCGGCATAATGCACCGATTTGAAATAGCTGCCCAGCTTTGTACCCTCCAGAAACGGCGCCGAGACCTCTTCGTAAAGACCTGTGTCCTCGTTGTATCTCTTGTACTTGAAGTCCACCTGAAGATCGCTCACTCTTTCAATATCGGTGAAAGGAGTGTGGTTGGTCAGCATGATAAGCGTTCCGTAAAAATTCTTGTTGCCCTGTGATATTTCCTTTATAATAGGAACAGCCTGTCTGAAAAATGATTTATCCGAAAGTCCCAGACCGATAGTCTCGTCAATATCAAAATCGGAAGTGTAGTTATAGAATTTATCATATCCCAGCGATTCATGAAGATTGAGTCTGTTCCAGTAAGAACCGTTGTTGCCGTGCATACTGAAAGTATAATATCCCATATCCCTCAGCATACTCTGAGTGGTGGTGTAATCTCTGTCCCAGTAGTTGATAGCAACTGTACCGCTGGAAGCAGGCATCAGCGAGGTTGAAAAAGTGAACTCGCTGTCCGAGCTTGTTCCAACGCTTTCCTGTGCATAGAAATTTGAGAAATACAAGCCCTCTCTTGCAAGCTTGTTCAGATTAGGCGTAAGCTCTTCGCCGTTGATGTAAGTGTCAAGAGTAAACTGCTGAATACTTTCGGCATGAATGGCT
>JBJERD010000280.1:0-10975 GCA_051882095.1 Oscillospiraceae bacterium | reverse complement strand
GCTTTTCTCCCAAATCCTTTTTATCTTCTGATCTCAGCATACCTTTTCCCGACGTCAAAAGTCTTTGTGCCTGTCTTTTTATATATTCTCGTCCGTCACTCTCTGCCCTGACAAGCCCGAAGTACAGATATCTCATATCGCAGTCGTAGTCTGGCGTTTTTCCAATGTAAACCGCCTGCATTACCGAATAAACGAACCGCCCCTCGCTGCACGGAAGCTCTCTTTTCACCTCAAAGCCATGACGGTAAAGCCACTCTCTCAGAGTATCCCATTTCGTCATAGGCTGCAAAACAAGATTTACTCTGTTTTGCTTTATCCATTCCGCTCTGCCGAGAATATCGGCAATAAGCTCTCCGCCCATGCCGGCAATGACCACGTCGGTCACGCCCTCGCCGCAAATCTCGTCAAGACCGTCCGAAAGCACAAGCTCTATCCTGTCCTCCAGACCCAGCCTGCTGACGGTGTCCCTCGCCGCCTGAAGCGGCATTTCGTTTATGTCGCAGGCAATACAGCTTTCGCATATACCCTCGGTTATAAGATAAGCCGCCAGATGTCCGTGGTCTGTTCCCACGTCAACAGCCCTTTTTCCAACGCAAAGAGCCGCACAGGCAAGCAATCTGCGGTCGTTCATATATTGATCCCCCTCGGGAGCATATCCCATGTATTTTCTTTCAAATCAAGCAGCTGAAATTGCCGCATATTAAAATACGCCGTTTTCAAGTCCTCAGACTATCAACAGCGTATCTCGTCTTAATCAAAAAAGTCAGCGCACAAGACTTATGCAAGATGAGCGTTGAGCTTTGCGATCATTTCGTTAACGTCAACTCCGTGTACAGCGCAAGCCTGTTCAAGAGTTTCACCTCTTGCAGACGGGCAGAAAAGGCAATGCATACCCATTTCAGTGAAGTACTGAGCCGTAGTTTCGTCATGATCCATAATATCGCCGATGATCGTATCCTTAGTAACAGTAAAATCCATTTTTACACCTCCGACTTGTCATTGATTTTTTAATCCATAATTATATTATAACCAATTATCATGCAAATTTCAAGTACTATTGCAAAAATTTCAAAGAAAAAGAGCCGCCCGAAGGCAGCTCAAAAATCCATTAGAGATCCTGCTTCATCTTTGCAAAGCACTCGCTGCAATAAACAGGTCTGTCCTCTCTTGGCTTGAAAGGAATTGTAGCCTCTCCGCCGCAAGCAGCACAAGTAGCCGTATACATCTGTCTTTCAGATTTAGAAGCGTTCTTTCTTGCGTCACGGCAGGGCTTGCATCTCTGTGGCTCGTTCTCAAAGCCTTTTTCAGCGTAAAACTCCTGCTCGCCGGCTGTGAAAACGAATTCGTTGCCGCAGTCCTTGCATACCAATGTCTTGTCTTCGTACATAATTCTATACCTCGCTAATATAAAAATGTGCCATAGTCGGACTTGCACCGACACCTTTGCCTGTCAAAAAACAACGCTCTGCAATTAAGCTATCCGGCCATATACCGTGATAATCTCCCCATGCCGCTATCTCAAAACCGATTTAAGCTTTCTCCTGACTCTCTGCATTGCGTTATCGACAGTCTTTGTGGAGGTATTCAGCTTTGCCGCAATGCGGTCGTAAGCCAAACCCGATAAATACATTTGAAACACACGCCACTCCAGCTCTGAAAGAGCCGAATAGATTTTATCATATAATTCATCCAGCCGTTCCTTCTCCAGCACGATGTTTTCGGGAATATCGGCAGGATCATGCCCTTCCTCCGCCTCGTCCTGGGGCACCTCGTCAAAATTGACGCTGTACTTTTTATAGGCTGTTATCATTCTGTTTTTTACGCACACCAGCGCATAAGTATAAAAGCTGACATTCTTCTCACTGTCAAAGGTCTGAACAGCTTTCAGCAGACCCATGAGCCCTTCCTGTATCAGATCGTCAGGCACGGCGTTTGCAAAGCTTTTCGCCCTTTTCTCGACAGTACAGATATATCTGGATATCAACTCGGAGACCGCCTGCCTGTCGCCGTTTTTAGCAAGCGAAACAAGCTCTTCATCTGAATACAGCTCTTTATTTTCCTTATCAAGCGAACCTTTTACCATTCAAACAATCCCACCGTCTGTGCCTAGCCATCAATAATATAATAACACGTTTTATGTTAAAAGTCAACCGAAAATATAAAATAAGTTAATCAAATTGAAAAATTTTGTATAAAATCACATATACAAAGGCAAACTAATAGTCATTTTGACCAACAAACAAGCATCTCTCGATATAAAAACTCAGGAAGCAGAAGATCCGCTTCCTGACTGATTATATCCACAATATTTGATTTTATACCTGTGCATACTCCGCTCTGCCCTTTGAGAAAATATCTCCCCCATAGCAGTCGTCGGCAACTATCAGCGGAAACTTTTCCACATAAAGTCTCTTCACCGACTCGCAGCCCAGGTCCTCAAAAGCAATGACCTCGCAGGACTTGATGCAGTTGCAGGCAAGCGCTCCCGCTCCGCCAACAGCGCAAAGGTAGATAGCCTTATTTCTCACAACGGCATCAATAACCGCCTGAGAACGCTCTCCCTTACCGATCATTCCGCCAAGACCCAGATCAAGCAGTCTTGGGGCGAACCTGTCCATTCTTCCCGAAGTAGTAGGTCCGCATGAACCGATAGGCTTACCCTCCGGCGCAGGGGTAGGACCTGCATAATAGATAACAGCGTCCTTGATATCAAAGGGAAGCTCTCCGCCCTGGTCAAGAATTGTCATAAACCTCTTATGAGCGGCGTCCCTTGCAGTATACACGGTACCCGTCAGAAGAATTTTATCTCCGCAGCGAAACTCGCCCGAGCGTTTTTTAAGCTCTTCTGCCCGTACCTCAACAATAGATTCGTTATTATTCATCAGCAACAAGGTCAAGACCTTCGTCGATCAGATCTCTTGCAGTGTTAACAGAACCGATGCTTGCGCCGTAAAGGTCGTTAAGCGATGTAACAAGCTTCTGAACAGTGTCGCTGAGGTTTGTAAACTCAGTCTTGACAGAAGTTCTCAGGTCAGCGGACTTAGCACGGATTATACCTGCCTCGTTAGTAGCGTCGGAGATCATCTTGTCAGCCTTAGCCTTAGCGGTAGAAGTAACCTCGTTGGCCTCAGCTCTTGCACTTGATGTAAGCTGTTCAGCCTCAGCTCTTGCGCTTGAAGTAAGCTCCTCAGCCTCTTTCTTGGCAGCGGAAGTGATAGCGTCAACCTCAGCCTTTGCAGCGGAAGTCATAGCGTCTGCGCTTGCCTTTGCTGTCTGGAGAGTGCTTGTAGCCTCAGCCTGAGCGTCGGTAACAAGCTTTTCAGTCTGAGCGTTAGCGTCGTCAAGTATCTGAGTCTGGAGCTGTGCTGCTTCCTCTTCCATCTGCTTAGCAGCCTTCTTAGCCTCGTTAACTACCTTGTTTGCAGTATTCTGAGCCTCGATAAATACGCTTCCCAGATCAAATGCAGGAGCAGCGCCCGAGCCTGCATTAGCTTCTGCGCGCTCAAGCTTCTCTTTAAGCTCTTCAATCTCGTTCTTCTGCTTTTCTATCTCAGCGTCCTTCTCGGTGATCTGCTGCTCGTAATCAGCGATCTGAACCTTCATTGTATCGGTAGAAGCCATAAGCTCAGCGATTTTGTTCTTAGCCTCTTCTACCTTCTTTTCAAGCTCCTTCTTTCCCTCAAAGTCGCCCTGCTCTCCGCCTGCTGTCTTTTCCAGACGGTCGATAGTCTCCTGCTGATCGGCTACCTGAGCCTCAAGGTTATAAATCTTAGAATTAAGATCATCTACATAAGCAAGAACGTCCGACTTATCAAATCCACCCATACGGACCGTTCTCAAATATCCATTACTTGCCATAATTCATACCTCCAAAGATAATTAGGTTTAATATCATTATACTATATTTTAAAATAATTTTCAACCGCTTTATGAGCATTTTAAAAAGTTTATTATTATTGCCCAAAATTCAAATTCTTTTTTGGATATTTTGTCAATAGATTTTATGTTCTGCACAAAACACCTGACACATCATCTGATTGCCCCGCCGCCGATTTTGGTGCAGCAAAAGGCAAACAAAGGGACGAACCGACCGATTCGTCCCTGAATACGTTCTGAAATTATTTGTTCTTGAAGATATTGAAAATATCGTCGTAATAATTGGGGTTGTCAGCAGCCTTAACGCCTGCCTTGTGCATAGCCTCTGCGTCAGCCTTAGCGTCATCGGCAGAGGACGAACTAAAATTTGCGGAAAAAGCCGCTTTCTTCGCATTGCCGCTGTCAGCTCTCGAGCTTCCGTCAAAATCGGCTGCGATAACAGTAACATAAACCTCATCGTTTGCATCGGGGTCGTAGCCGTTACCGAAGATGATCTCAGCATCGGGATCTACAGCCTCGGTAATAGCGTTTGTCAGCTCGTCGATCTCGTCAACAACGATATCCTCAGACATTGTGATGTTAACAAGCAGTCTCTTTGCGCCCTTGATAGAAGTTTCAAGCAGCTCGCTTGCAATGACCTGAGAAACAACCTCCTGTACCTTATCCTTGCCCTGACCGTGACCCTTAGCCATATGAGCAAAGCCGGCGTTCTTGATTATAGTAGTGATATCAGCGAAGTCAACGTTGATATCGTCATGTCTTGTGATTATCTCAGCGATGGAGATAACATCATCCTTGAGCACGTCGTCTGCAAGGGCATAGGACTGGCGCATTGTAAGCTTCTGTCCGTTTGTAAGCAGATTCTGGTTAGGGATAACGATAAGTGCGTCAACGTGGCTGAGCAGTGCAGCGATACCCTTTTCAGCCTTCTCCATCTTCTTAGGACCTTCAAACTTGAAAGGCTTTGTAACAACTGCGATAGTAAGCTTCTCCATCTCCTGAGCGATCTCAGCAACTACAGGAGCAGCTCCCGTACCTGTTCCGCCGCCCATACCTGCGGTGATGAACACCATGTCAGCGTCCTTGATGACCTCGGCGATCTCATCTCTGCTCTCCTGAGCGGAAGCCTCGCCGATCTCAGGCTTTGCGCCTGCGCCAAGACCGTGAGTGAGCTTTGAACCGATCTGTATCTTCTCGGTAGCCTTTGAATTTTTCAGCGCCTGAATATCAGTGTTAATAGCGATATAATCAACGTTTCCGGTAATACCCTGGCTAGCAATACAGTTAAGAGCGTTTCCGCCGCCGCCGCCTACGCCGATGACCTTGATCCTTGCACCCTCTACCGGCGCTTCTACATACTCGTATGACATAATTGACATCCTCCTAATTGCTTTTTATAGCTATAATATCCATAATTTTTACAGTCATATGCGGCAAAAAGCCGCAAAAATCCCCATAGATATAAATATATTTTTATTTTATCATAAAAGCCGCCAAATGTAAAGCATATATTTTAACGCTATCTGAATTTTTCATTAAAAATACATTAAGCTGCCAAATTTACGCAATAATTTTGTGTACTTTTCACAAAATGGCTTACCAGCTCTGCTGAGTATCCTCACCCGAATAGCCGTCCTGCTGCCAGCCGTTATAGTTTCCGTTTTCGTCATAGCCGCCGTCGGTCTGGGCATATCCGCCGTTGTCGGCGCCATCAGTGCCGTAATCTTCGGTATATGTTCCGTCCGCATATGTCGTGTCGGTGTAGGCTGTATCGGTATCGTCATATCCCCAGCCGGTGTTGTCGTCCGGATAATCCTCGCCGTAGTCTGCATCGCCGTTGTCGTAATCAGTCTCTCCGCCGTTGCCGTCAGTCTGCGAGGAGTCATCGGGCGTCATCTCCGTGCCTGCCGATTCAGCCTGAGAGCTGCCGTCGGTCTGCGAGCTTTCATCGGTCTTGTCAGGCAAAGTGCTGCCTGCTCCCGACGAATCGTCGCTCTTTGGAATAGCCGAAATTCCGCTGTTCACGCCGTTGTATCTCAGCGTTCCCTCGTATGAATCGGTGAGACATTCGTCAATAACAGCCTTGATGTAGCTAAGCTTGTAGTCAAGATCTACAGAGCTTCCCAGCTTTATCTCTATCCTGCCGTCGTAATCAAGCTTGATATCCGTTCTGTCGGTAAGGTCTATCACCCTGATATCCTCAAATTCCAGCGACTCTATCTGCTCCATAAGCTGCTGAAGTATCTTTGTCTTGAAAGCGTCCTCCGACTCCAGCTTGTCGTTGGGAGAAAGGCTTTTCAGCTCAAAGCCCCTGACCAACGGTATTCCCTCGCTGCGGCTGCCGTTAGCCGACTCCAGTATCTTTCCCGACTCCGAAAGCACATAATACTTATTGTTGTATTCGATATCCGCCGCCTTGACGGCCTCCTTGACTTTTATGCTGATAGCCGCAGGATAATCCTTCGTAACAGTCACCTCGTCGATGTAAACAAGATTGTCAAGCAGTCTTTTCTCGATAACGTCGGTATTAGTCCTTATAAGATTGATGCCGTTTGAAGCTCCGCCCACAGCCAGCACCTGCTCGTTGCTGTATAGCGAAACTCCGCTGACCTTTATTTCCTTCACGTTAAAGAAAACTGTCATGCATAAGATCAGCACGATAACAGCCACAAAAACAATGGCAAGAGCGCAGTAGGTGTTAAGGTTGCTCCTGCGCTTTCTGCGGTTGACCCTGACCTTCTGCCCGTTTATCACCTTGTATTCTTCAATAGGCTGACTTTTGATAACGTCCTTCATCTTTCATTCTTTCCTTTATATCAATTGACACGGCGTATATCTGCTCCCACGCCGCTCAGCTGTTTTTCAATTTCCTCATATCCCCTGTCGATAAGCCGCACATTGGTGAGAACAGTCTCACCCTCTGCCGCCAGCGCAGCCACCACAAGCGCAGCTCCTCCACGAAGATCGGTAGCCCTTACGTTTGCCCCGTAAAGACGTTTTACTCCTTCCACCACGGCGACCTTGCCCTCCGCCTTGATGTCCGCTCCCATTCTCACCAGCTCGTCAACGTGACGATATCTGTTCTCGAAGATGTTCTCCACGATAACGCTTGTTCCCTGCGCCTTTGTAAGCGCAGCCATGACTATCGCCTGTGCGTCGGTGGGAAATCCGGGATACGGCATAGTGCGTATGGTCTTTACCGCTTTGAGCGGCTTTTTTGCACACAGATATATCCTGTCGTCGTACGGATAAACGGTGCAGCCCATCTGCTCGAACACGGGTATCACCGAAGCGATATCCTGACTTCTTGCGTTTATAAGACTTATCTCGCCGTTTGTGACGGCGGCTGCTCCCATAAGAGTGCAGGCGGCTATCCTGTCGGGCATTACGCTGTATTCGCAGCCGTGCAGCTCCTTTACTCCTGTAATGTAAATAACGCTTGAGCCCTGACCGCTTATCCTCGCTCCGCAGGCGCAGAGGAAGTTTGCAAGGTCTGTTATCTCAGGCTCTCTTGCGGCGTTGTAGATGACCGTATCTCCCCTTGCCAGACAAGCCGCCAGCATAACGTTCTCGGTCGCTCCCACCGACGGGAATGACAGCGTTATCCTTGCGCCTTTAAGACCTCTGGGACACATACATTTTAAAACGCCGTGCTCTTCTTTTATTGTCACACCCATCTGTCTGAGTGCACAAATATGCATATCTATCGGTCTTGGACCCAGCTCGCAGCCTCCCGGGAATGACAGAGAACATTCTCCCAGCCTTCCCAGCGCAGCGCCAAGAAAAACTATGGACGAGCGCATCTCTCTCATCAGCTCGTCGGGAACACAAGTCCCCGAAATACTGCGGCAGTTCACAGTAATGGTATTGCCCTTGCTCACGCATCTGCATCCCAGACAGGTGAGTATCCTGCAAGCGGCAAACACGTCCGAAAGTCTGGGACAGTTATGTAAAACCACCTCACCGTTTACGAGAACGCAGCCTGCAAGCAGCGGCAAAGCGCTGTTTTTGGCGCCCTGAACTTCAATTTCTCCGCTTATGCGGTTTTCGCCTCCGATAACCAGCCTTTGCATAAAGCTTCTCTCCTCTTCAAAGAAATTCGCAGGCGGCATTGCTGCGCCGGCTTACATATAATATGCATAATTTCTTTGACGGGTGAAAAGCCTGTGCCGTTAGTCGTCCAGAGAGAAGGTTATAGCGTTTGAAACTCCGATGACCGAAGGAATACAGGGACAATAGGTGTTTCTGCCTATTTTCTTCTTCATTCCGTCAGTCCTCAGCACAAGACTTGTTACCGCCTTGTCAAACTGAGCTTCGTTAAGTCCTGCAACGTTCACAAGCACCTCTATCTGAACAGGCTCGCTTGCAAACGGCGGAATAACGTCTCCTGTCGGCTTTGACGAAGCGGAGTAAACAAACCTTGACTGAAAATCGCTGTCCGCCGAAACAATGGCATAGCTTGGTATCTTCAGCTCAAAGGGCGTGATGTTTGTTATGTTCACAACGATAGTGCATACTCTGTAGCTGTCGCCCAGCTCGGAGGAAAGCGCCGATATGTCGTAAACCGATGTGTTTTTAAGAATATCCTCTTTAAGCTCGGTAAGACCCTTTTCTCTGAAAATGTTCTTGCTTTCGCTTCCGCTCAGCTCGGCGTTGTTGAATGCAAAGGGCGGAAAGAAAAATACTATCGCCAGTACCGCAACAACGCTGAGTACTATCATCTTTGCAAGCCTTGTCTTGGCAATGTACGTCTTTCCCACCTTAACGCCCACATAATTGGCTTTGCGGTTTGGATCTCTCTTTGGTATAAAATCGTCCTCGTCGTCCTCGTCATCGTCGTTGCGCTCGGGAATAAACGAAGCCTTTGTCGCCCTGTCGAAGGTCGGTTTTGTTATGTCGGCAAAATCGTCAAATGACGTGCTTTTTACTATCTTTTTGGATTCATAGCCGTCCTTCAGATTATTTATCCTATCCTGACTGGGCAGGCTTATGCTGTCCATCAGCGTACCGTTGCGTCTGCTTTTCTGTGCCATTAAATGCTCCTCTTCCCCTTATTAATCCCTGATTTTTTATTCCTTGATGAGCGGCTTCAGCGTATTGAATATCCTGTCTGATGTATCGCTGATATAAAGCTTTGCAGCATTTGCCGAAAGCTCCTCCAGCTTCTGCGGCTGAGATATCAGCTCATCCACCTTGTCGATAACAGTGGTTTCCGTCAGATCCTTTTCCTCGAAAACAAAGCCTGCTCCTGCTTTTTCAAGCACCATTCCGTTGTGATACTGATGATTTTCCGCAACCATAGGCGACGGGATAAGTATCGCTCCCCTGCCCACCGATTCAAGCTCGGTAAGAGTGCTTGCTCCGCACCTTGTTATTACCAGATCGGCAGCCGCCATGCAAAGGGGCATATTGATATACTCCTTTACAATAAGCCGTGGATTTTCCTTCACCTTTACGCCGTCTGCCTCCAGCTTGTCAACATAATCGGCATAGCCCTTGTAGGTGCCGTAAGAATGTATGTGGCAGACCTTTTTATCGTTGTCCTGATACCATTTGAGCAGCCGTGCGATATTCTCGTTGAGCACTCTCGCACCAAGACTTCCTCCCGTTGAAAGAATAACTATATCGCTGTCCGAAAAGCCCAGCTCTCTTCTTGCTTCCGACTTTGTTTTCTTCTCAAAAGCCTTTCTTACAGGCAGACCCGTAACAACAGCCTTGCTCTTGACCTCAGGCTCAAGATTCTTCGTCTCCTCCACCGTCAGCATGATTCTGTCCACTTTTTTGGACAGCAGCTTTGTGGTGACTCCTGCAAAGGCGTTGGCTTCGTGAATAGCCGTCTTTATTCCCATCTGAGCCGCCTTGCGCACTATCGGTCCCGAAACGTATCCGCCCGTGCCGATAACAAGGTCGGGCTTGAAATCCTTGATTATCTCCTTAGCCCTGCTTCCCGTGCGGCTGAGATACCATGCGGCTTTGATGTTGCGCTTGATATTTTCCATGCTCAGCCTGCGCTGAAAGCCCTCCACCATGATAGGCTCAAACCGATAGCCTGCCTGCGGTATCAGCTTAGCCTCCAGCTTATTGGGATTTCCCGCAAAGCAGAACTCTGCGTCGGGGTAGTGTTCCTTTATTATTTCGGCAATGGCAAGAGCAGGATTTACATGACCTGCCGTTCCTCCGCCTGCAAGCAAAACTCTCAGCATAAAAAGACCTCTTTTTCAATGCATTATTTGATTCGTTACTTCCGTGCCTTTCGGCTGCGGTTTGACTGACGGGAAATGTTCAGAAGTATTCCCATTTCGGCAAGCTGTATTACCAGAGCCGTTCCGCCGTAGCTGAAAAACGGCAGCGAGATACCCGTGTTGGGAAAGGCATTGCTGGCAACGGCAATATTAAGCAGCGCCTGCGAACCTATCTGAATGGTGATACCCGTGGCAAGCAACATTCCGAAACGGTCCTTAGCCTTTGTTCCGATGAAAAAGCCTCTGAAAATAAACATGATAAACAAAAAGATAACTACAAGCGCACCCACAAGTCCCAGCTCCTCGCACACAACGGCAAAAACAAAGTCGTTCTGCGATTCGGGCAGATAAAGATATTTCTGTCTCGATTCACCGAAGCCAAGACCGAAAAGTCCGCCCGAGCCGATAGCAAGTATTGACTGATAGGTCTGCAACGTCTTGTCGCTTATATCCGATTCGGGATCTCTCCAGCTCTTGATACGGTCAAGAATGTAGTTGAAATCTCCCGAAGCAAAAACCTTGTAAAGCACCAGCAGCGCACCTGCCGCCGCAGCGCAGCCTATGAATATCCAGAAGGTCTTTTTGGGCATTCCGCTGACAAACATCATCGTTATGCCGATGATACCCACAAGCATAACCGCCGACATATGACGCTGCATTACAAGCACCAGCGCCACCAATCCCAGAATTGCCGTAAAGGGTATGATGCAATACCGCCAGTCGTTGAATTTTGGGAAGTTGACCGACATTATGTAAGCGAAGATGATTATAAATCCCACCTTCAAAAGCTCCGAGGGCTGTATCTGAACAGGACCGATATCTATCCACCTTGTAGCGCCTGCGGTGGATTTTCCGAT
>JBJERD010000279.1:0-1707 GCA_051882095.1 Oscillospiraceae bacterium | reverse complement strand
AAGCGCCGTGATCTTTCCGTCGGCTTCCTTGTTTATTTCGTCAAGCTTTCTGCCGATATCCTCGCCGACCTTTTTTTGCTTGTCGGCTGCGTATTCCTGCACCAGCCTGTCAGCTTCGGCACGCATATTCTCTTCCGTATTTTTAGCTTCGGCTATGATATTCTGCTTTTCGGCTTCCGCCGCTTTAAGCTTATCCTCGGCGAGCTTATCGGTATTCAGGATCTCAGAAATTATATCCATACCTGCTAATTCTCCCTCCGCTCAATAAAAATGATCATAACAAAGTGCCGATATCATTTATCCGCACGTTGTTTATATTCTACACCATTTGATTTTTTTTTTCAAGAAAAAGCTTGTAAAAAATCAAAAAGCCTAATTCTATTTGGTCATTTTGCTTAAATCTAAAACAGATTTTTTGTAAAATATCAACAACTACTCTGAAAAGCCGATATTTATTGCTGTTTTTGTTCACAATGTACATCGGGAGGGCTTGATAACAAATAAATTTGTCATAATTCGCCTTGACAAAAAAACAAAAACATGATATAGTTGTATGTATCGCAAATACACTTGTTTGTTGGAGGTGGACTTGTTTTGGCTGAAAGCAGCGAGGGCAAACTTGTAGTCGTAAGCACCGACGTTCTGCCCGAGATCATTACTAAGGTGCTTGAAGCTAAGCGAATGCGAGCTATGGGTCTTGTTTCGACATCTGCCGAGGCTTGCCGCTGCGCAGGTATTTCACGAAGCGCCTATTACAAATACAAGGACTCTGTTTTTAATTATGAAGAACAGGTCAACAGCAAGATCGTTTCGGTGTATTGTCTTCTGAGAGATGAGAAGGGTGTTCTTTCGTCAATAATCTCAAAGCTCTATGAGCTTAACACCAATATTCTCACCATAAATCAGAACATCCCCATAGATTCGGTAGCGACGGTAACTGTTTCGGTGCGTTTTGAAAACGAAGCTATTGAAACGCAAACGCTCTGCCGCAGTCTGTCGGATATAGACGGCGTAATAGATGTAAAAATAATCTCCGCCGGTCCCAGCGCAGACGGTACAGCGAGCATATAAAATTGTAATTGTGCATTGTGCATTGAATAGAAAGGATTGTATAATTTATGAGTAAGGTTGGAGTAATCGGATATGGAGTAGTAGGCTCGGGAACTGTGGAGCTTTTTGAAAAGAACCGTGAGTCTATTTCCAAAAAGGTTGGCAGAGACTGCGATATCAAATATATCTGCGATCTGAGAGATTTCCCGGGAGATCCTTATGAGGACAGACTTGTGAAGGATTTCAACGTTATCTTGAACGACGAAGAGATAGAGGTAGTAGCCGAGGTCGTTGGCGGAAAGACGTTTGCATATGAGTATACAAAAAAGCTGCTTGAAAAAGGCAAGAGCGTTGTAACTTCCAACAAGGAGCTTGTTGCCACACACGGCGCCGAGCTGCTTGCTCTTGCAAAGGCTAACAACTGCAATTATCTTTTTGAAGCCAGCGTAGGCGGCGGTATCCCTATCATCAGACCGCTGAACAAGTGCCTTGCAGGAAACGAGATCGAGCAGATATCGGGTATTTTAAACGGTACTACCAACTTTATTCTTACAAAAATGATAAAAGAACAGATGGACTTTGAAACGGCTCTCAAAATGGCTCAGGAGCTTGGCTATGCCGAGCAGGATCCTACAGCCGATGTAGAGGGTCACGACG
>JBJERD010000278.1:0-11091 GCA_051882095.1 Oscillospiraceae bacterium | reverse complement strand
TTGTAAAGAATGCTATTGATTGGGTTTAATAGCATTAATAGAGCGTCAAATTCCAGTTTGTAGAACTACACTCAAACAGCAAGGACACCCTTGCTGTTTTTTTTATTTACCCCTCTCCGTTTTCCACTGATAGTACATCTTTCCGTTGTACGGATTCTCCACGATCTCAGGGCAGACGATCGTCTTTTTGCCCTTAGAGGTGTAGCTTGTGGACTTGCCGTCAAGCAGTCCCTTGATCTGAGCATCGGAGAGAGATATCCCATACACTTTTGCGATATTCATACCGCACTTACCCTTGCAGTACCAGCCAAATTTACCCTTGACTACATCTGCACCGCATTTCGGGCATTTGCCGATAGGCTCATGACCGCCGTCAGAAAAAGAAACAGACTTATCCACAGAGCCGTATTTACTGCACATCTCAGTGATAAACTGTTGAATACCCGACATAAAGACCGCTTCGGGCAGGCTGCCGTGTTCGATCTGCTGGAGCTTGGACTCCCATTCAGCCGTCAGCTTTGCGGACTTCACCTCATCGGGAACGACCTTGACAAGTTCCTTGCCTCTCTCTGTTGCCCTGAGTTGTTTGCCGTCACGCTCCACATAGCCATTTTTCACAAGTGATTCAATGGTTGCGGCCCGTGTCGCAGGAGTGCCAAGTCCCTTTTTCTCCGTGTCCTCGTTATAGTCCTCGTTTCCGGCACGTTCCATTGCAGATAACAGCGTATCTTCCGTGTAGGGCTTCGGCGGACTTGTGAAATGTTCGCCCTTGCTTGCTGCTACCGTGAAAGTCTGTCCCTCAGATACCGCAGGCAGAGCTTTTTCATCGGGCTTTTCCTTGTCGGTCTGCCTGATAAAGCGTTTCCACCCCATATCAAGGACGGTTCTGCCTGTTGCCGTGAACTCCGTACCATTGCAGATACCTGTCAGCTTGACAGCTTCATACTTGTGCGCCGGAGCCGTTGCAAAAATCAGCTTTGAGGCGATCAGCGTGAGTATATTCTTATCACCTGTCGGCAGAGAAGAAAGGTCAGCGGTTGCAATACCGCTTGTGGGGATAATTGCATGATGCCCTGAAACCTTGCTGTTGTTGATGACCTTAGTAATATCGGGAGTATGTGAGATACCAAACCCGAAATAAGTATCACAGAGCTTTGCCACATCGAGAGCCGTCTGCGCCATATCATCACTGAGATACTGGCTGTCGGTACGGGGATAAGTGACGAGTTTGCCCTCATAGAGCGACTGCGTATAGTCGAGTGTCTGCTGTGCCGTATAGCCGAAAGCCTTGTTTGCTTCTCTTTGGAGCGTGGTCAGGTCATACGGCTTCGGAGCCTTGTCTGTCTTGACCTCACGCTTGACCGAACTGATCATGACCGACTTGCCGTCACAGTCAGAAACAAGCGTATCAGCGGCATCTTCATCGTCAATTCTTGCAGAAGAAAGAATGAACTCACCGCAGTTCAGGTCAGCGGTATAAAACTTCTGCTTCACAAAGCCGTTTACCTCCGCATCACGCTGAACGATCATTGCAAGAGTAGGTGTCTGCACCCTGCCAATATTGAGCTTTCCGCCATATCGGACAGAAAACAGTCGAGAGCCGTTCATACCCACAAGCCAGTCTGCTCTTGCACGGGCATAGCCTGCATTGAACAGGTTATCGTATGCGGACATAGGCTTCATATTATAAAGTGCCTTGCGGATAGCGGATTCCTCAAGAGAAGAAATCCATAAACGCTTCACAGGTTTGCGGCACCGAGCCATGTTATACACATAGCGGAAGATACATTCTCCCTCTCTGTCCGCATCGGTCGCACAGATGATCTCTGTTACCTCGTCCTTATTCATAAGGTTTTTCAGAAGATTGTACTGAGCCTTTGTGCTGTCCGTAATCTGAAACAGCCAGTTGTCGGGAATCATAGGAAGCTGAGAAAAGCTCCATTTCTGGTTCCAGCCGTTGCCATAGTCATTCGGGAACTTCAAGCCCACCAAATGACCGACACACCACGATACAATATACCCGTTGCCTTCGGTGTAACCTTTCTTTGTAGCGTTCGCACCTACTACAGAACTGATTGCACGGCTTACACTGGGCTTTTCGCCCACGATTAGAATTGCCATATATCGACTTCCTTTCATTTTTATTTCCCAAACTCTAAAAATACTTGATTTCGGGAAATAGATGTGGTATAATAAGGTTAAAGGAGCGTGAGTGCTTATGAAACTGATTGAAAGAAAAGACTATCTGGAAAAAATGATCAATGTGATCGGTACGCCTGATATAAAGGTCATCACAGGTGTCCGCCGAAGCGGTAAGTCCAAATTGCTGGAAGCATTCAAAAGCTATGTAAGTGCTAACATCGAGACTGCCAATATCATACACATCAACTTCAATTTGCCCGATTTTGATGATCTGACAGAATATAGACCGTTGTATGACTATATCAACGCAGCCTACAAGGAAGGCGCTGATAATTTCGTCCTGATAGATGAAATACAGATGTGCAATAATTTTGAAAAGGCAATAAATGGCTTACACGCATCAGAAAAATTCGATATTTATATCACAGGCTCTAATGCGTTTCTGTTAAGCTCCGATCTTGCAACACTGTTCACAGGAAGAACTTTCGAGATCAAGGTTTATCCGTTTTCCTTTGCTGAATATGTAAAATACTTTGCATATACTGACCTCTACACTGCCTTTGATAAATATGTCTGCGAAGGCGGTATGGCTGGCTCTTATGTGTATAAGGACGCCCAAGCGAAATATGACTATATTGCAGAAGTCTTTAATACTCTGATCGTCAGGGATATTCGCAAAAAGTATAAAATTCGCAATACGATTCTTATGGACAGACTTGCTGACTTTCTCATGGATAATATCTCGAACCTCACATCTGCCAGATCCATTGCTGATACTTTTAACAGCCATAAGGACAAGATCAACCATAAGACTGTCAGCTCATATATGCAATATCTCTGCAATGCCTTTGCATTTTATAAAGTACGCCGATATGACATCAAGGGAAAGAAATATCTCTCGACAAATGAGAAATACTACCTCAGCGATCATTCATTCCGCTATGCAAAGCTCGGAACGAAGAATATGGACTACGGCAGAGTGCTTGAAAATATTGTAGCTATTGAATTGCTTCGCCGTGGCTATGAGGTTTATGTCGGTGTCCTTTACAAGAAAGAGGTTGACTTTGTAGCGATCAAGCGTGATGAGAAGCTGTATATTCAGGTTTCGGATAGTATCATCGATGAAAAAACTTTTCAGCGTGAGGTATCACCGCTGCTGTCCATTAAGGATGCTTATCCCAAGATGCTGATCGCAAGGACACGCCACGATGCCTATCAGTATGAAGGCATAAAGATCATCGACTTTTCGGACTGGCTCACAAACACATAACACGTTCTGTTTCCCAAAATCAATAAATTCACAAGTTTGGGAAACAGACAGCAAACACCTTTCTCCTACATTTCATATCATAATAGGAGAAACCTTTTTTGTAGGAGAAAAAATAGGAGAAAAGCATCTGATTATCAAAGCACATTTCCTGATAGGGGGGAGTGTGCTTTTACTTTGTAGAATTGTTGTACGACCTGAGTCGGAAATACACCTCAGTTGTGATGTTGACCGGAATCATATAGTTGGAATACTCGT
Organism: Oscillospiraceae bacterium; assembly: GCA_051882095.1. GTDB lineage: Bacteria > Bacillota > Clostridia > Oscillospirales > Ruminococcaceae > FB2012. Next base: position 7,424 of record JBJERD010000278.1, on the reverse strand, counting down.
CCCCGATATATCCTGCTTTTCTGAGTGCATAGATAACCTTTGCAGCGGTATCTTTGTCAACCTCAAGCCACTCACGAATCTGCTTGTTCGAGGTATATTTGTCATGCGAGATATGATAGATAAGTATATCCATATCTTTCTCCGAGATGCCCTCAACCTTTACGGAATCAAGCGGAGCAAAGTTATGTATGCTTACAGAGAAAGAAGGCTTTTTCTCCTTATTAGGGGCAAGGCACTCATCGTCAGGCTCGATCATATTATCATAGAACCTGAACTCATCGTCCTCATCATCGTCAATCTCAATATCGTCCTCGTCATCGCCGTACTTTTCACGGAAACGCTCGTTGATCTTGCCATTGCTTTCACCGAGCTTATATGCAGCGTATGCAACACCTGCCATAGCACCGAGTCCAACAATTCCCTTGATGATCTTCTTTACGTTCATAATAGAAACCTCCACATTTTTCAGTATTCTACGGGTTCACCGTAGTTGATTTTTTTGATTGATTTGATATTAGCTCCGAGGTCAAGACCGTTCCAGTTGTAAAAACCCCATGAGCCTGAGAATGCCACGCAGGACGGTAAGTTATAATCGTCATAGATAAACTCAACGATACACTTTCCGCTGCCGCCGAAGTTGTGATATTTACCCTCACCATCATCGGCATAACCCTTGCTGTCGCATATTTTTGTAGTAAACTGCGTACCGTTTTCAAGCTCGATCAGGAAACGATCTCCGCAGTATCCGTACCATACACCCATAGCACAGCAGTAATCTCCGTATTCGTCACGGCGTATTCCTGTTTCTGTTATGGTATCGACCTTTGAACCGTATATTGCCCCTGAGCTGGGCATAGCCGTCAGTCCCGAAGCTCTTTCGCCTGCAAAGCAGTTTGTCCAGCCGTCCTCATACGGAAAGTCATATATGACCTTGACTGTTTCAGTCTTGCCGTCAGCAGTTGAAGGTGTTACGGAATATCCGTCTTTTTCTTCCTCAGAAAGAATAGGCTCGACTGTCACCGTGTACTCTGTATTCTCACGCAGACCTGTTATGTAGCAAAGGTCATTGCCTTTGAAAGCAAAGTACATATTATCGCCGTAGGCATTGTTATCATCATGAGACGTGCAGCTCACAGAATAGTCACGGTTAGGCTCAGAATCCCATGATACTTTCAGGCAGGAAACAGAAACAGTCGATACATTCAAGTTATCTGCTGTCAGCTCAATCGGTTCAGGTTCGGAAGATACTCCCGAAAACTCCATAATAAAGCCCATGATAAGGCTGATTGCTTTCCTCTGTATGTCAGGATCAAACATCTTTCTTTTTCTGCTCCTTTTCCTTTGCCTTCATTTCTTTTACGAAAGCACGGTATTTCGCCGTATATTCATAGGACTTGCCGAAGATATTGACCGCTGCCTTGTAAAGATTCGGCTCATGTTCCTCAATAATTGCAAGCTCCTCATTGATATGTTTGCTGAAAGGACAGCCTACACAGCCTGTTCGCCGCAAGCCATACTCTGTATAACACCGGGAGTGCTTAACATCGAACATCTGCTCATAGTCCTTTTTATCGCCGTCCGTGTACCAAAATACCGGACGGAATGTGTTGCACCCCTTAGACTTGCACTCAGAAAAACAAGTCTTGAAAGCTGCGGAACGGATACCGCCCTCAGCCTGTCGGATACCTGTTATATCCAAGTCTGCATCATGTTCCTTGACGATACGCTTTGCGGGCTTCTTTTTCGCATATTCACAGCACTTGTTGGATATGGGAAAATCCGGCGGATTCTGCATGATAAACTCTTTTAGGAAACGGTTGCGGTAAATTGAAAATCTGCTGATTTTCTGAACACCGTCCTCGTCAGAGTATCGCTCTCCGCACCACCATTGCAGAGCCGTCTTACACCGAGGGTATCTCTGCAACAGCACTTCAAGCGGTTCGTCCTCCCACTGAAATCCGTGAGCCTGCAAACGCATCATCTGTTCGGAAACATATTTCGACAGAAAAGGAACACCATACTCACGCACACAGGTCGGGATAGGCTTATCAGGTTTGACACGCTCAATGGTAATGCCGTATTTCTGTTCAAGATAGTCTAAATGCTCCTTTGTAGCGGAGTATTCAAGTCCCGTATCTATCCAAAAATACTTGACCTTTCCGTCCTCATCGACCTTGTGAATCAGGTCAAGGACAATATCGCTGTCAGAACCGCCGCTTATACTGCACACAGGATAATAAGACCGCATCAGGATACGCTGTGCCTTGCACATACTTGTGTAAATGGTGTAGTTATTGTTATCGGCGCACTTGGTCAGGGCTTCATCAAGCATCGTGAAGTCCTCCCAAGATGTGTGTGATCACATCGACCGTCCACCCGTTGCCAATACACTTGTACCGCTGGGTATTGGAAATGCCTGCGGTATAGTTGTCGGGAAGAGTCTGCAAACGCTCCGCTTCGACAGGCGTGAGCTTGCGTATCACATAGTCCCCGTCAGGCAGATCAATCTTATATAGACCTGTCTTAGCACCCTGACCGCCACCGTTGGCAGAAAGTGTAACAGACTTGCCGACAACAGAATAAATACGCTGTCCCTGTCCGCCCTTGCCATACTGTCCGACACGGACGGGAGAGCATACAAGCGAATCTTTCTGCACCGTAGTTAGGCAGTTGGATTTACCGTCCTCACGAAATTCGATATGCTGTTCGGTCTTTTCGCCGTCAACATATCGTCCACGCTGGGCGGCTCCCATAGGCATAGCGACCGCAGTAGTACCGCCGTTGAAGCCTGAATTTTTGATGATCGTTGCTTCACCGTACTTATGATAGCCTGCCATGACGGTACGGGACTTGTCCGTACCCTGATATGTATTGATCGGTATAGGTTCTGCGACCATAGTCCGCTGCTTACGTTCAAGGGTATTATACAGCACAGCACCGTCATAAGAAGCGGTCATACAGTAGGACTTGTCCTGCCACGGCAGACCGCTTTCGAGCACATCTTTCAGTAAAATGCCCTTATCTTCCGGGAAAGAAGTAAAAGGTATATTCGTCCAGTAACAGCGCTTTCTGTTTTGTGCCGATACAAGTGCAGAGTTTATCATGATAGGTTCTACACCGAGAACCCTTGTGATCTCGTCCTTGATGTTCTGATGTACGGAATAGTTGTTTTCGTAGAGAAAATACTTACAGCCCGATTCCTCTAAGGCTCTCACATACTCCTTAAAGAGCCTGAATCCCTCACCGTTGCAGTCAACCTCTCTGTCCTTTTTGGCGATAGACCAATAGGTGCAGGGCGAACCGCCGAGCAAAAGGTCATATCCTTTGAACTGCGTAAAGTCGCCGTCATAAACATTCCCGTGATGAACGATTACGGGGAAATTGCGCTTTGAGACTGTGACGGCATACTTGTCGATCTCAAACGCATCATAGCACTCCACGGGTATGCCTGCCCTCTGTAAAGCAAGCATACCGCAGGAGATACCGTCAAATAAGCTGAGTACCTTCATTAGACAAATTCTCTCTCTTTTCTCATTGTCTTATGTTGTTTGTTTTGTTGTCGGGAACTTTGAATCCACTGGGTTCAAAGTTGATTATTCTTCGTAGTAGTCCTCAAAAAGATCGTTGTAGTTCTCCTGAAGTTCGTCAAACTCCTCGCAGAGCTTGTCATACTTCTTCTGGATAACAGTCTTTTCACGGGCGAAGCTCTCCGCAGCGGTCAGGTTGCCGATGAACTGTCCTGCTTCAAAGCCACGGAGAAACCACTTCTTTCTCATACCCTCAACTGCCTTAGCAGAAATGCCTGCAATTTCGGCGGTCCCTGCCACCGCTGCCGCACATAAACAGATGTTCTTCATCTTTTCCATTCTTTTGCCCTCTCTTTCTTATTCTTCATCGTCCTGATTATCGTAGAACCTCATATCGTCCTCAGATTCTTCGGTGATCTCTGTATCATCGTCATACTCAGGCTCAAACTGAACCGCTGTCTTATTGCCGCCTTTCTTTTTCTTCATCAGGAAGAAGCCTGCGGCACCGACACCGATCAGAGCAACCACACCGAAAACAAGAATCATACTGTTCTTGTTCATAGGAACAGACTTTGCCTGAGCTGCTGACTCAGATGATTCCTCGCCGTCCTCTGCGGTATCTTCGGCATAGTCAACATCGTTACTGTCGCCGGACTGCACTCTGCCGTTAGCCTTTTCCGCTTCCTGAGCTGCCTGTTCGGGAGTGATCTTGTCCTTTTCATCATCGTCCTCATCTCCTGCGTAAAGCAGAGCGTACAGGTCATAATCGTCAACTTTGTTCAGAAAATACACATTGTCCTCGCCATTGCCTGCCGTGTAATTGATAAGCACATAGAAAACGTGACCGTCCTTTGTGGTCACAGCGATAAACTGCATTTCCTCTGTGTTGTAAATGATTTGTTCTGACTTGATAAGAGTAGCGTTGCCGTCTGTATCATAGTAGGGATCACCGTCATAGTCGGGGGCAACATCGTTTGTCTCTGCCTCGGCAAGCTCACTCATGACCTCACGGAACTTTTCCATATCATCGGAGCTTTCGTCCGCAGGCTCAGAAGCGGTTGTTTCCGTAGTCTCTGCTGTTCCTTCTTCGGCAGAAGCGGTAATACCGCCGACGCTTGCTGCTGCAAGCATGAAAGCAGCCATCACAGCACTAATCATTCTTGTTTTCATCATCGTCCTCCTCAGAGTAAAATCTCATTTGTTCTTCATATTTGCCGCCTTTGCCGAGATCGTCTATCTCATCATCGGTCAGACCACGAGCCTTCATATTCTGAATCTGCTCATGTTCTCTGGCAAGCACGGTTTCTAATTCCTCTCCATCACAATTCAGCTTTTCGCAGAGCGAGAGATAACGAAGCCTTGTGATTTCGGAGAGAAGCCGCTTACGTTCCTCTGTATCACGTTTGATATTCCGTTCAAGCTGCTCTGCCTTTTTGCTGAATTTTTCTATTTTTGCATCATATAAAGCCATTGTGTACCTCCGTTAATACAGCACGAGCCGAGGATCAATATAGTCCCAGCCGTAGCCGTCGGTGTCTATATAAATATGGAAATTAACATTTCCGGCTGTTGTTTTGGCAAATTCCTTGCCTTCCTTGATACTGTCGCCCTCCTCGTAGTCATTTATAAGCACCGCATTTGCAATGGTGACTTCCGTATCACGCTTAGTACCGCCGTTTCCATCATACCAATACTGCACATCGTCCTTGCGGATAGTGATCTTGTTGTCATCAGTATCGACATCGGTTATTTTTCCGCTGAAAGGCATTTTGAGCTTAGTACCGCTGTCAGCATACACCTTGATACCCTGGTAAAGACCGTCACTTTCTTCATTCCAGCCTGTCATTTCATATCCGAACTCTCTTTTGAGGGAATAGTCACGGATAGACGGCTCGGGCAGAAGATTATGCAAGGTCTGATGATTGCCATAGAGTGTGTTTCCGTCCTCGTTGCCGACAAGCAGATTGTAATACTGCCAGCGTTCTGTCTTGTGGGACATTGATTTTAGCTTGTCCTCTATGACCTCATCAAAAGTCTTTTTCTGCTTGACGTTGTAGTAGAGATTGCACTCCGTTTTCCAATACTGTTTCTGCACATAACCATACAGAGCTGAACAATTGCTGTCGCCTGTCCACGATCTCGCATCGGATTCTGTAATCATGAACCAAGCATCATCGTTCTCCCAACCGTAGAACGAACGGTACTGATTATCTCCGTCATGATTTTGGAAGAAAAATTTGCCGTTATCATCTATCCAATAGAACGGTGGCTTTGTATGTGCGCTGTCTGCATAATAGCGGTTATCAAGAACATAATAGCCCGTGAGAGCATAATCTTCGTTTGGGTTCAGTACACGATAATTGCTGTTCATATAACAATAGCCGTCACCGTCAAGATACTGACCAAGCTCTGAGGTATAAGAAGTCGGCTTGAATTTGTAAGTCCAAGCTCCGTTGCTTTTACTTGCTGATTGCTCGCAATAATAGTAACTGCCGTCGGTACTGCTTCCACCGCCGAAATATACATAGGTGTCAAGCTCCTCCCAACGGGATTTATTGTCATACCAATATACGAACTCATACTCCGCATTGAAAATGTCCTCAAGCAAATCCTCTGTATCGCTTTTGAATTTCCAATACTTAATATCGCCGTTATCATCGGCATCAAAATCATAGTAATACGCACACAGAAAAGCCCACAGTTTGTAGCAATCGAAATCATATTGCGGTTTCCAATCGTAGACCGAAGATTTGCCCCAGTACCAGTTGTCGGGTTTATCTTTAAGGTCTTTTTTCTTAGCACCAAAAGCAGTCAGACCTTTTTTCCAATCAGAAGTATCGCTGACTTTAAGTATTTTCTGATTGAAGTTATAAACAAGCTCCGTGTAATACTTTTCAGCTTCGGAAAGGTCATAGTCCTGCGCCGCATAAGTGCCGAGAGTAAAACCACCGCCTGAAACTATGGAGCTGAAAATCATGATGATAAAAGCAAACACAAGAAAGATAATAAGTATCGGAACAGCTATTGCTGCAAAGAACTTTTTGACTTCCTTTTCATAGACATTTTTCACGAATTTGAAAGCCGACTTGAAACTCTCAGCCACCGTTTTTTTAGTTTTCTTATTTTGGGGTTTACGCTTCTTTCTCTGCTTGTATTTATCGTGATTTTCATTCAGCTTGTTTTCCTGCCGATTTAGTTTTTTATTGGACTTCGACTTCTTGTCATTCAGACGGTCACGCTGTTTCTCTTTTTTCTGCAAACGCTGAGGTTTGCTTACTTTCTGTGCCGCAGGCTCTACAACTCTGCGTTTTGCCGAGTCTATCGCATGAAGTACGTCATTGTCCTGATCTTCATTGACAGCTTTCTGCCACGCAGAAGCCTTCATTCGCTTTACCGAATATGAGGCAGGCTTTAATGCAAGCAAGCCGGGACGGGAGTTTCTGGTGATTTTTTTCTGATTACGCAGTTCCTTAACACGGAACTGCTGTTCTGTTTTTAGCTGTTTACGCTCAAATTTCAGCTCACGCTTTGTCTGCTTATATGCCTGCAATCGGCGCTTGTTCATCGCCTTGCGGAGCGTATTGCCCTTATCTTTTACAATTCGGGCTTTATACTCCGCCTTTGCTTTCTTCAAATCGGCTTTTGTCGCAGCCATTTTCGGCTTCTGAGTTTTCGCCTTATAGAGTTTGTTATCAGCTTTCTTTAGCTGTAACTTCGCTTTTTCGAGCTTATACTGCTTCTTTGTTTTCAGGTGATTGTGCGTACCCTTGACAGCATCGACCGCCGTGCGACCCACAAGAAATACGCCACGATGATAATCGTCCACCGCTTCACGGGTGTACTTCTGTTTGAGCTTGTTGCGGACTTCACGCTGGGCGGTGTCGGCGGTTTTGATAC
>JBJERD010000277.1:0-11259 GCA_051882095.1 Oscillospiraceae bacterium | reverse complement strand
GCCTGCTCAGAGCGCTTTATGAGAGCAATCCCAGAAATTCATCGGCGATCTTCAGGCTTGAACGTTCTTTTGCCGACCGTTTCACCGCAGATTTTCTCACCGAAGAGCCCGGCAGGATATCGGCTAACGTAAGCTCCAGCCGCAGGATAAACAAGCTGCTGCTTGAACTTCCCGTAGAGCTTTCTTCGGCGCTGAGGGCTGCCATTGCAAAATGCGAGGATTTTATAACAGCCTTCAATTCGCAGGAGCCGGGCTGACACGCTTTCAAGCGGCATTGCCTATATTATAACACATCTATCTATCATTTTCAAGAGGGACTGATAATACAAAGTGTCATCAAAAGCATACCGTAACCTTGCGGTAGTTTTCGCTCTGCTGCTTATTGCCGCAGGCTTTTTAACCGAGCGGCTGACTTCAAAGGGAAAAGATACGGACGCAGTTACTTTCAGGACCTTCGCTATGGACACTGCCTGCACGGTGGTGATAAGCGGAGACGAGGATATCTCAAAATCGCTGAAAAGCTGCATTTCACAGCTGGACGGCAAGCTTTCGGCTTATTCCGACAGCTCGCCTGTGGTCACGCTCAACTCAGGCTCGCAGGTCTGCGACGATACCATATATGAGATAACGAAAAAAGCTGTGGAGCTTAACGGCAAATATCCGCAGGTAGACTGCACCTCGGGTCGGCTTATAGAGCTGTGGGACATAAACGGCGAAAGTCCCCGTGTTCCGTCGGATGATGAGATATCACAGGCGCTGTCAACTGTGGGCAGCCAAAATATCCTTTTCGGCGAAAACAATAGTCTAAGTCTGAAAAACAATGCCATGCTGAATTTCGGTTCATGTGCAAAGGGTTTTGCACTCGACAAGCTTTATGAGATACTGAAAGACAGCGGCGTGAATTACGCCCGGATATCCTTTGAATCTTCCATACTGCTTTACGGTTCAAAGACTGACGGCGAACCGTTTAAGACTGCCGTAAGAGACCCCGACGACCAAAACGGCACTGTGCTGACAATAAGCACTGATGAATGTTTTATCTCCACGTCGGGAGGGTACGAGCGTTTTTTTGAGGCGGACGGTGAAAGATATTCGCACATTTTCGACCTGACTACCGGATGGCCTGCCGAAACCGACCTTACATCGGTGACGGTCATTTCACAAAAGGACGGAATGTTGACCGATTTTCTCTCCACTGCAATTTTTATCGGCGGAACGGAGCATATCGGAGAATATTTGTCCGACAGCGATTACGCTGTGATAGCTCTTGATAAAGACAAAAACGTTTACTGCTCTCAGAGCATTAAAGATAACATTGAAATTACCGATTCCGGCTATCATTTCGCCGGAGTCTGATCGAGGAGGAAAATAAATGAGATTGAACGGAATATCTCTCCCCCACAAAAAGGGAACGGAAAACGCTGAGACTGTCGCTCTCCCATGTCCCGAGACGGTGAGGATATCAATGTCGCAGCACATGGGTGCGCCATGTCTGCCGTTGGTAAAGGTCGGAGACGAGGTAAAGGTGGGTCAGAAGATAGGCGACTGCGAAGCCTTTATGACCTGCCCTGTACATTCAAGCGTTTCGGGCAAGGTGACGGCTATCGACGACATGACTCTTGCCAACGGAAAATCCTGCAAGGTGGTGGAGATCGCCTGCGACGGGCTTCAGACGGTGTCGGAGCAAGTCAAGCCGCCTGTCATCACCGACAAGGCAAGCTTAGTCAAGGCGGTTAGAGAATCGGGCTGCTGCGGACTTGGCGGAGCGGGCTTTCCCACTCACATCAAGCTGAATTACGACGAGAACAAGACAACGATAGACTCGCTTGTAATAAACGCTGCCGAGTGCGAGCCTTACATCACCAGCGACTACCGTGAGATGATGGAAAACTCCGACGGTGTTATCGCAGGAATGAAGTTCATAAAGGACATTCTCAAGATCGAAAATGTTTACATAGGCATCGAGGACAACAAGCCCAAGGCTATAGAGCTGTTCAGGCAGAAGCTCAGCGGCGAGGAAGGCTTCAAGGTGATAAAGCTGAGAGCTTCATATCCTCAGGGAGCTGAAAAGGTCATCGCTTTCTATGCAACGGGAAGAATAATAAAAGAGGGACATCTGCCCTCCGACCACGGAATCATCGTTATGAACGTTTCGACTGTGGGATTTATAAACGAATATGTCAAAACAGGTATGCCTCTTATTACAAGACGGCTGACCGTTGACGGCGACGCTATCAAGACGCCCTGCAACATCAAAGCTCCCATAGGAACAAAGATATCCGACATACTGAAATTCACCGACTCAAATCCCGAAGCTATACACAAGCTTATTTCGGGCGGACCGATGATGGGTATGTGCGTATACGACATGGATACTCCTCTGTGCAAGACCAACAACGCTTTCTTAGGCTTCCAGAAGACCTCCTCCGCAAAGGGACTGGTCATTGACGAAAAGCAGACCAACTGCATCCGCTGCGGAAGATGCATTGACGCCTGTCCGCTGGGGCTTATGCCTACCGAGCTTGAAAAGGCTTACGACAGACAGGACAGAGAAGCGCTCAACAAGCTGAAGATAAATCTCTGCATGAACTGCGGCAGCTGCTCTTACGTCTGCCCCGCAAAGAGAAGTCTTGCCGAGAAAAATCAGCTTGCCAAGGGTTTTGCTATGAGCAAGTAACAAAAGGAGGAATAAAGCTTTGGATAAACTTACTGTCAGCCCGTCGCCGCACATACGAAGCGGCATGACCACTTCAAAGGTCATGACCCACGTTATAATTGCGCTGCTGCCCTCCCTTGCAGCTTCCGCCATAATCTTCGGCGGAAGAGCGCTTATGCTTACGGGCTTTTGTATTCTTACGGCAATGGCATGGGAACGCCTTTGCAACCTTATAATGAAAAGACCAAACAGCACGGGGGACCTTTCCGCCGCAGTTACGGGAATGCTGCTTGCGTTCAATCTTCCCGTAACGCTGCCATACTGGATGGCTGCTATAGGCACATTTGTGGCTATCGTTATCACAAAGCAGCTTTTCGGAGGTCTGGGACACAACTTTGCCAATCCTGCCATAGTGGGAAGAATAGTGCTTATGCTTTCATTCCCTGCTGCAATGAGCGAATGGGCTGTGCCTTTTTACGAGCAGCACGCTATGGTAACTCAGCCTACCCCCCTTGTTACAGGCACGGCTAAGTATTCCGAGCTTTTTATCGGCGCAACGGGCGGCTGTCTGGGAGAGGTTTCCGCTCTGGCGCTTATTCTCGGCGGATTGTATCTTGTGGCTATGAGAATAATCACTCCTCATGCGCCGCTGGCTTTTATAGCAACAGTTTTCGCTTTCTCATACGCTACGGGAAGAGACGGCGTTTATCAGATACTTGCAGGCGGAGTTATGCTGGGAGCTATCTTCATGGCTACAGACTATGTTACAACGCCTATCACAGGCAAGGGCAAGATGATCTTCGGCGTGGGCTGCGGACTTATCACCTGCATAATAAGATTCTGGTGTTCTTCGCCCGAAGGAGTTTCATATTCTATTCTGCTTATGAATATCGTTACGCCTTACATTGATATGTTCACACGCAAAAAGCCTATCGGCGCTGTTGTGCATAAAGCTGAAAAGGAGGATGCGAAATGAAAAAATACATAATGCCTCCTCTGGTGCTTACTGTTATATGCGTGGTGGTTTCGGGACTTCTGGCTCTCGCCTACAACAAGACCTATGTTGACACAACAGGCGTTATGACCGACGAGCTTAAAGCAGGCTGCGAGGACATCTTCGGCGAGGGAGATTATCAGATACTTCTTGAACCCGATACCGAAAAGAAAACTCCCGTTACCTTTGATACCGAGGGAGTTGATTCCATAATCACCGACGGCAAGGACAAATGCCTTATCGAGATAACTCAGGACGGATATTCAAAGGGCGGACTTCATCTGCTTATCGGCATAAACTCTGAGGGCGCTGTGGAGGGTATCTACTTCCTTGACATCGGCGAAACTCCCGGTGTGGGCACAAAGGTGCAGGAGCCGTCGTTTGCCGATAAGTTCAAAGGCTTCACCGCCGACACGGACGAAAATTCCATAGACAACATAACCTCCGCTACCTTCTCGTCAAAGGGAATGAAAGCGGCGTGCAAAAAGGCTGTAAACCTTTATTCCGAACACAAGGAGGAGATATTCGTTGGCTGACAAGAAAACAAGATCAAGCTGGTATGAATTTACCAAGGGACTTATAAAAGAAAATCCCACGCTTGTAACGCTGCTGGGAATGTGTCCTACCCTCGCCGTTACCACAATGGCTGTAAACGGCATAGGCATGGGGCTTGCCACCACATTCGTACTGGTTTGCTCCAACATAGTGATTTCACTTCTGAAAAACGTGATACCAAAGGCGGTAAGACTGCCCTCGTTCATTGTAATAATCGCAGGCTTTGTAACGCTTATCGGATTTATTCTCCAGCGTTTTGTACCGTCCCTTTATTCTGCGCTGGGAGTTTTCCTTACGCTTATCACGGTAAACTGCATTATTCTTGGAAGAGCCGAAGCGTTTGCTTCCAAAAACAAAGTCTTCCCGTCAATTCTCGACGGTCTTGGAATGGGTCTTGGATTTACTCTTTCGCTTTTCACGATGGGTTCCATAAGAGAGATTCTGGGCGCAGGCTCGTGGATGGGAATCAAGATACCGGGAATAAGCGCAAATCCCATGCTCATATTCATCATGCCGGCAGGTGGATTTTTCGTGCTGGGCTGCATAATCGCACTTGTGAACAAGCTTGCAAACCGCAAGCCGCCTCAGGAGATATCCTGCGAGGGCTGCCCAAGCGCTTCAATATGCGGCGGCAGCTGCGAAAACTGTGCAAAGGAGGAAAAATAAATGAAAGAGCTTATCATAATCGTCCTCAGCGCAGTATTCGTAAACAACGTAGTGCTTTCGCAGTTCATGGGAATATGCCCGTTTCTGGGCGTTTCAAAGCAGCTCAAATCCTCCGTTGGAATGGGCGGAGCGGTTATTTTCGTAATGGTCTGCGCAACTGCCTGCACATATCCCGTATATATGCTGCTTGACAAGTTCAACATTACATATCTGCGGACGGTGGCGTTCATTCTTGTTATCGCTCTGTTCGTTCAGCTGGTTGAGATAGTGATGAAAAAGATGATGCCTCCCCTTTACAAGGCGCTGGGCGTATATCTTCCGCTTATCACCACAAACTGCGCCGTTCTTGGCGTAACGGTGGCAAACATCGACAACGGCTACAGCTTTGTTCAGTCAGTATTCAACGCTCTCGGCACGGGAATTGCTTTCTCGCTGGCGCTTGTGCTTTTCTCGGGAGTAAGAAGCAGGATAGAACATTCGGACATTCCCGCAACCTTCAAGGGAGTTCCTGCAACGCTTGTTGCGGCTTCTATCGTATCGCTGAGCTTTATGGGCTTCAGCGGACTGTTCAGCTAAACTGCGAAAGGGAGGATAATCAAAAATGGAATACATTATACCGATAATACTTTTTGCAGTTCTGGGAGTTCTCGCCGGAGTGCTTCTGACGGTGGCTTCAAAGGTATTCGCAGTAAAGACCGATGAACGTCTTGAAGCTGCACAGGAGGCTTTGCCTCAGGTAAACTGCGGAGCCTGCGGATATTCGGGCTGCAACGACTACGCCGACGCAGTAGTCAACAAGGACGCTCCCTGCAATATGTGCAAGCCCGGCGGTGCGGAATCTGCCGCAAAGCTTGCGGAAATTATGGGCAAGGCAGTGGAAAACGTCGAGCAGGAAACAGCCTTTGTACGCTGCAAGGGCGACTGCAACGCAACCACTCACAAATACGACTTTGACGGAATACAGTCCTGTGCTGCCTGCAACCGTTTCTACAACGGTTCAAAGACCTGCACAAGCGGCTGTCTCGGCTACGGCGACTGCACAAGAGTCTGTCCGCAGAATGCGATTTCAATTGTCAACCGCATTGCTGTGGTTGACAGAAACAAGTGCATAGGCTGCGGACTGTGCGCAAAGGAATGTCCAAACGGACTTATCGTTCTGCGCCGCAAATCGCAGAAGATAGAGGTCGCCTGCTCGTCAGCCGATCTGGGTAAGATCACAAGAAAGATATGCAACGGCGGCTGCATAGGCTGCGGAATATGCGCAAAGAAATGTCCCAAGGGCGCTATCTCGGTGCAGAACAATCATGCGGTCATCGACTACTCAAAGTGCGTAAACTGCGGACTTTGTATGCAGGCCTGCCCCATGAAGGCAATAGTAAAGATTTGATAACGAAATAAAGGTATTATTGCAGAGTATGCGATAATGCCTTTTTTATTTGCACAAAAGCCACAAATAGATCCGTAAGCGAAGCCAACACCTTCATTGTCAATTTGCAATGAAACAACCATGATGGTTATTCGCTTTTATCGGTAAAAAGACGTTGCAATTCGTCTTATGATATGGTATAATGATTATATATTTCTTGAAAGAGGTTGATAAATCATGACAAACAGCTACGAAAGTCCTTTTTGCACAAGATATGCAAGCAAGGAAATGCAGTATATTTTCTCGGCGGATAAAAAATTCACTACCTGGAGAAGACTATGGGTGGCTCTTGCAAGAGCCGAAATGAAGCTGGGTCTTAATGTTACTCAGGAACAGGTGGACGAGCTGGAGGCAAATATTGAAAACGTAGACTACGAAAAGGCGGCGGAGTATGAAAAGAAATTCCGTCACGACGTTATGGCTCACGTTCACACCTACGGTGACGCTTGCCCCAAGGCTGCGGGAATAATACATCTGGGCGCTACATCATGCTATGTCGGCGACAACACGGACGTTATCATCATGCGTGACGCTATGAAGGTCGTAAAGAGAAAGCTTGTAAAGGTCATCGACCAGCTTGCTAAGTTTGCCGACAAGTACAAGGCTCTGCCCTGCCTTGCTTACACTCATTTACAGCCCGCTCAGCTTACTACTGTAGGCAAGAGAGCTACTCTGTGGTGCAACGAGCTTCTTATGGATCTTGAAGACCTTGATTTCCAGCTTTCAAAGCTGAAGCTGCTGGGTTCAAAGGGAACCACGGGTACTCAGGCTTCGTTTATGGAGCTTTTTGAGGGCGACACCGACAAGATCAAAAAGCTTGAGCAGTTGATCGCCGAGGAAATGGGCTTTGACGCAGTTGTTCCCGTTTCGGGTCAGACCTATTCAAGAAAGGTGGACTATGCAGTATGCTCTGTTCTTGCAGGCATTGCACAGTCGGCTATGAAGTTCGGAAACGACATAAGACTGCTCCAGTCCTTCAAGGAGATAGAGGAACCATTTGAGAAAAATCAGATAGGTTCTTCGGCTATGGCTTACAAGAGAAATCCTATGCGTGACGAGAGAATATGCTCGCTGGCAAGATACGTTATGTGCGACGTTCTCAATCCTGCATTCACCGCCGGTACACAGTGGTTTGAAAGAACTCTGGACGATTCGGCTAACAAAAGAATTTCAGTGGCTGAGGCATTTCTGGGTGTTGACGCCATACTCAACATCATGCTCAATGTTACCGACCCCGAAAACGGTCTGGTGGTTTACGACAAGATCATCACAAGGAGAGTTATGGCTGAGCTTCCCTTTATGGCAACCGAAAACATCATGATGGACGCCGTTAAGAAGGGCGGAAACAGACAGGAGCTTCATGAGAGAATAAGAGAATACTCAATGATAGCAGGTGCAAACGTCAAGAAAGAGGGCAAGGACAACAACCTCTGCGAGCTTATCCTCAACGACCCTATGTTTATGATAACAAAGGAAGAAATGGACGCTATCATGAAGCCTGAAAACTTTATCGGCAGATGTCCTCAGCAGGTGGACGAGTTTATTGAAAACTGCGTAAAGCCTGTTATCGAGGCAAACGGCGTGTCCGACGACGTTGCGGAGATAAACGTTTAATGATGATCTCTCAGGGCAGTTGTTACGGCTACCCTTGATTTTAGGGGGAAGACCGCATTATAGCTGCGATCAAAAAAGGAGAAAATTATATGGGTATACTGGATAAATTCAAGAAAAAACCGGCGGAGAACATTCCGCCAAGATCGGGAACTATTGAAAAAACACCGTCCTACATAATGCTTATCCCTAAGGACGATTCTCTTCTGAACGACCTTGAACCGCTTATGAACAAGCTTCTTGCGCTGCCGTATATCAAGGTCATTTCAAAAAAGATAACGGAGGGCTTTGAGCTTGTTCTGGAATACAAGGGCGCTGAATACAAATTCTGCGTGAGCGTTGAAAGCTTTGAGCTTCCTGCACTTTTCAGGATAGGTCACGACTTCACCGATTCTGAGATACAGGTAATGGAAACGGCAAAGCGTGGACTGGCAAGCAGCATGGTATTTTCGGCAAACAACTGCGAGTCGTTCCACCTGCAAATAAAGCTGCTGTGCGAGATGATAGGCGAGCCTGCCGGAATAGTTGATTTCAGCGGCGAGCGAATGCTTGCAGGAAGATGGGCTAAGCTGGCGGCTGCCTCAGAGGTTCCGCCTTCACCCGAATATCTTTATGTCATTCAGTGCGTAAGCGGCGATGACAACTGCGTATGGATGCACACTCACGGACTTAACCGCTGCGGCGGACAGGAGCTTGAGATACTTAACTCGGACAAGGACAATTATCCGAATCAAGCCTGTATTCTCACCACTCTTGCAGGACGTATCGTATCGGAAAACGGCTTTGCCGATGAATATGAGCCTGTATTTACTATAAGACTTGCAGAGGGGATACCTCTGGTCGCCACCTGGGTGCGCTGGGAAACAGCTATCAAAGCCTATTCTCCCAAATTTCTGGGCGGCACAGAGGACAGAAAAGACGGTCACAACGAAAACACAGGCGTTGTTTTTCTCTACCGCAATAAGAATGACTGCGATAAGCGTGTGCTTTCTCATGTGAGCATATACAATGAGCTGCTCAGTCAGAATCCCATGCTTATGATAACCTCGGAGGAAACCGAGCGAATGCGCAGACTTGCTCTCGAGCGGCTGGGATATATGATCGGTCTTTTTGAAAGCAGAGACAGGTTTGAGAAGATCGCAGTGCTTGTCAAGGTTGGTCTTGAAGTGGACGAGGAATACCGTGACGGCGACATGAAAGAGCACATATGGTTTGAGATGAAAGACGTAAATACTGATGAAGGCAGTTTTACAGCCGAGCTTACACAAGAGCCTTACTATGTTGCCGCTCTGAAAGCCGGTGACATACGCAGCTGCCGCTTTGACGAGATAACCGACTGGACAGTGCTCATAGACGGCGACAGGATAACTCCCGACAGCGTTTACAGATTGGAGAAATAACGCTGACCTATTCACAATAAATAATTACCGAAAGGATATGATCTGATGAAAATCGAAACACAATGCCTCCATGAAGGCTATACTCCCAAAAACGGCGAACCAAGAGTTGTGCCTATCGTTCAGAGCACGACCTACGTTTACGATTCTACCGACGACGTTGCAGCTGTTTTTGACGACCCCACAAAAAGTCTGATATATTCAAGATTTGAAAACCCCACCACCGACGCAGTTGAAAAGAAGATAGCCGCTCTGGAGGGCGGCGCAGCGGCAATGTGCACATCTTCGGGACAGGCGGCTTCGCTCTGCTCTATCCTTAACATCTGTCAGGCAGGCGACAGCTTTATCGCTTCATCTTCAATTTACGGCGGAACAATTAACCTTTTTGCCGTGACCTTTGCAAGAATGGGCATCGAGTGCATTTTCGTGGACGTTGACGCTTCAGAGGAGGAGCTTGCAGCAGCATTCAAGCCAAACACAAAGGCTATGTTCGGCGAAACGCTGGCAAATCCGGCTATTACCGTTCTTGACATCGAAAAGTGGGCTAAGGTCGCTCATGAAAACGGGGTTCCGCTTATTATAGACAACACATTCGCAACGCCTATCCTTTGCAGACCTATCGAGTGGGGCGCTGATATCGTTATACACTCCACATCAAAATATATGGACGGTCACGCTGTTCAGGTAGGCGGAGTTATCGTTGATTCGGGCAAGTTCGACTGGACAAACGGCAAATTCCCATGCATGACAGAGCCTGACGAGAGCTATCACGGAATTGTCTACACAAGAGATTATCCTGCCGCTCCCTACATCACAAAGGCAAGAATGCAGCTTATGAGAGATTTCGGCTGCTATCCTGCCGCAAACAGCTCTTTCCTGCTTAATCTGGGACTTGAAACGCTTGCGGTAAGAATGAAGCAATACTGCGAAAACGCTCTTAAAGTAGCAAAATACATTGAGTCTACAGGCAAGATAAAGTCTATCAAATACCCTGCTCTTGAAAGCGACAGACATCACGAGCTTGCAAAGAAATATCTGCCGCTAGGCACAAGCGGAGTAATTTCATTCTCCATCGAGGGCGGAAGAGATACGGCAGTCAAGTTTATGGACAGCTTGAAGCTTGCTTCAAACGAGGTCCATGTTGCCGATATCCGCACCTGCGTGCTTCACCCTGCTTCGGCGACCCACAGACAGCTCACCGACGAGCAGCTTGTGGCAGCCGGAATAGACGGCGGACTTATCAGATTTTCGGTAGGACTTGAAAATGTTGAGGATATCCTTGACGACCTGAAACAGGCGTTTGATAAGATATAAAAAACAACACCCTGAGTTTAAACGCTCAGGGTGTTTTGTTATATTCTTTGGATTATCTTACTGTCTGTAAAGTTCTCTGATAAGCTTTCCGCTTTCGGTAAGCTGCGAAGTGCCTGCCTTTATTGCCGCAAGGTTTGTTCCCGGCAGGAATGCCGATGCGGTCTCAGCCTTGTTGCCTGCGCTCCAGTTGATGTAGCCAACCTTCTTTGAGTTGAGAAGATTAAGCCATGTTTTTGTCTGATATGAATTGAAGCCGCCGTTTCCGCTGGCGTCGCAGGTTCCGAATTCTGATACAAGAATGGGAAGTCCCTTGTTGTAGCAGTCGGTAAATCTGTTTCTCAGCCAGTCGGTGTGGGTGTTTGCATAGAAATGCAGAGCGTAAACGCAGTTTTTATCTGAAAGCTTGTTGCCCACTACCTGGTCGATATCCTGGCTCCATGTTCCCGTTCCGCATATGATTATTGCGTCGCTGTCGTATTTTCTTATTGCGCTGACAACAGCCTGACAATAAGACTTTATCTGACCGTTCCATGTAACTCCGCCGTTAGGCTCGTTGCATATCTCGTACATTACGTTGTTGTAATCCTTGTACTTCTTTGCCATTTCGGTAAAGAAAGCCACCGCCTCGCTCTGATGAGTC
>JBJERD010000276.1:0-1740 GCA_051882095.1 Oscillospiraceae bacterium | reverse complement strand
GTGGGAATCCCGGAGGATGACCCAAGAAACCCTGCTGTTATTGCAGATAATGTAGGCGATAATGTAGGCGATGTTGCCGGAATGGGCGCAGACCTCTACGAGTCATACTTCGGCTCTATTGTATCGGCTTGTGCTTTGGGAGTTGCTGCACTTGGAAGCTTTAATGCCATTGCGGCACCGATTATGCTGGCGGCACTTGGAATTTTGGCATCACTTATCGGTTCATTCTTTGTAAAAACCGGTGAAAAAGCAGAACAGAAGTATCTTTTAAAGGCTCTTCGCCGAGGAACAAATATAAGCTCAATTTTAGTTGCCATCGGTGCATTCCCGGTTGTGTGGTTTGCCCTTGGCAGGGAGAATATTGCTCTTTATATTGCTATTTTGGCAGGACTTTTAGCAGGTGTTATTATCGGCCACGCAACGGAATATTTCACATCAGACAGCTATAACCCTACCAAAAAGCTTTCAAAAAGCTCTGAAACAGGCGCCGCTACCATTATTATCAGCGGAATCAGCCTTGGTATGATTTCCACAGCTCTTCCCATTGTGGTAATTGCATTATGTATTTTAGTAGCATACTTCTGTGGCGGCGGAGACGCAGGCATGGGACTTTACGGCATTGCTCTTGCGGCTGTGGGTATGCTTTCAACTCTTGGAATCACCCTTGCATCTGATGCTTACGGACCTGTTGCTGACAATGCCGGAGGTATTGCGGAAATGTCTGGACTGGATAGCTCTGTCCGTGACAAAACTGACGCTCTTGATTCTTTAGGTAACACAACTGCGGCTACCGGAAAGGGTTTTGCAATAGGGTCTGCGGCACTGACTGCTCTGGCACTTGTTGCATCTTATGTGGATAAGGTTGAAAGTCTTGGCTTTACATTTGATATGAGAATTATAAATCCTTCAGTTCTTGTGGGACTTTTCATCGGCGGATGTCTGCCCTTTGTGTTTGCGGCACTTACCATGAAGTCTGTTGGACGTGCGGCACAGAGCGTAGTTGTAGAAGTAAGACGCCAGTTTAGAGAAATCAAGGGAATTATGGAGGGCAAGGCAGAAGCAGACTATGCATCCTGTATTGATATCTGCACAAGGTCGAGCCTTTCAGAAATGGTAATGCCCACAATTATTGCAGTGGTTGTTCCTGTCCTGACAGGGCTTGTTTTGGGACCTAACGGAGTAGTTGGTATGCTTGCAGGGGCAACAGTCACAGGATTCTTGCTGGCAATATTTATGTCAAACTCCGGTGGTGCATGGGATAATGCTAAAAAGTATATTGAAAGCGGTAACTTTGGCGGAAAGGGAAGTGAGAATCATAAGGCGGCAGTTGTCGGCGACACAGTTGGTGACCCGTTCAAGGATACCTCAGGCCCTGCAATCAACATACTGATTAAGCTTTTGTCTACTGTTTCTATTGTGTTTGCAACCCTGATTGTAAGCTGCCATTTGTTTTAATAAATTTTAAGGACTGCTGAATTTTTTCGGCAGTCTTTTTTAACCTAAACACCTCTATAATTATTTTACCACTTCAAAACTATTCGGGTGGATATTTATTGTGGATAGGAAAAAATGTTTGTAATGGATAGCCGAGGTATAGCCTTGGGTATCCGAAACTGTTACTCGGGTACTGCAAGCGGCTCGTCTTATTCATAGCAAAAAGCAAAAAAACAGAGAGATCTCTGTTTTTCAGACCGTCGAAAAAGTCGTTCTACCGCAAGCGGTCAAATGATTTGTACAGGA
>JBJERD010000275.1:0-1755 GCA_051882095.1 Oscillospiraceae bacterium | reverse complement strand
TCCTCTATACATTCAAGTATTTCCATTAATTCTTCCATATGTGGTTCTCTCCTCAACATTTTTTCTTCTATTATACCACTTTTTTCATTTTGTTTCCAATTTGTTATTCATGCGTATGGTCTGCATTGATACCGCTTCCGACGGTATATCGGCGGCAAAAGCTGTGGAAAATACAGCTTATGACCTTATTCTTCTGGACTATATGATGCCTATTACAGACGGAATACAAACGCTGAAAAAAATGCGTGACAACGGTCTGCCGTTAAGCACTCCCGTTATTGCTCTGACCGCCGAAGCATTGTCGGGTTCGGAAGAAAAATTCATATCCGCAGGCTTTTCGGCTTATCTGTCAAAGCCCATAAGCTGGCATACTCTCGAGAAAACGCTTATAACCATGCTTCCTGCCAACAAGGTTATCATGGGAAGTTCCTCGGAAGATATTATCTCGCCCGAGGAATCGCACAGACTGTCGGAGCTTATGAAACAATATGACATAAGCCTTGATTCGGGACTAAGCTATCTTAGCGGGAATATGACACGATTCTGTGCGCTTGCGAAGATTTTCTCGGACGGATATGAACACAATCGTGAACGACTTGAAAATATGTTTGACGGCGGCAGCGACAGGCTTATTTATGAGATACATTCCCTCAAATCTGCCGCAAAAGGCATCGGCGCTATCTCGCTGTTTGAAATTGCAAAAACTATGGAGAACCATCTTGTCTGCGGTGACTTCGGCTATGCCGAGCACGCCCGCGAATTGCTTATATTTGAATGGGAACGTGCGGCAGCGGGAATGAAAACTCTTGTGTCGGAAACAGCGGAAAATATCCATTCCGTTTCGCCGGAGCAAAACAGCAGTCAAAGCCTTGAAATGCAGATACAAAAGGGCTTGGAGGAACACATCTGGCTCGAAACACAAAACGCTATTCAGCAGCTTATCGATAAGGAAACGGACGCGGAAGCTATACGGAATCTGACATATATTTCGGAGTTTGTTGACGAGCTTGATTTTGTAAGTGCGGAAACACTTTTCGCTAAGTTTTTGGAAAGGAGAAAGGAAAATGTGCGATGAAAAAAAGCGTATAATGGTGGTGGACGATGATAAGGTGCTGCTGAAAAATGCCGCCGTACTGCTTGGCGTAAATTACAGCGTGAGTCTTTATTCGGGCGGAACAGAGGCGCTGAAAGCGTTGTCGGAAAAAGCGCTGCCCGACCTTATCCTGCTTGATGTAAAAATGCCCGATATAGACGGCTATACTGTCATTCAGCGGATAAACGAAATTCCCCGATGCAAAAATATCCCGATAATATTTCTCACAGGAATGTCCGATGAAGAGGACGAACTGAAGGGCTTTCAGCTTGGTGCTGCGGATTATATCAAGAAGCCGTTTTCTCAGAAAATACTGCTTGCAAGGATAAGCAATCTTTTGAAAAAATCCGAGTCCAAGCCTTTGTCGGCAGAACCTATCACCGCCGATTTTACCGAAACGGAACGTAATGTAGCCGAGCTTATCATAAAAGGCTACAGCGGCAAGGAAATAGGCGATATGCTGTTTTATTCATACAGCTACATAAAAAAGCTGCTTGCATCAATGCGTGAAAAGTGCGGCTGCGAAACCCTTGGTGACCTGAAAAAAATCCTTTGCGGGAGTTATGGGCAGAAAAAATAATGCAGCACCGTGCCGATAATATGCACGGCGCTGCTGTCGCTATTCCTATTATTGCTCCCCCAATTAACTATTGAAACAAATT
>JBJERD010000274.1:0-11405 GCA_051882095.1 Oscillospiraceae bacterium | reverse complement strand
CGTTTGTGTCCTCTTCCATTGCTCTGAGAACGTCCACCGTCTGATACGCTATGGCTTCAAGAGCCGCCCTTACAATGTGCGCCTTTCCCGAACCTCGTGTAAGACCAAGGATCGCTCCTCTTACCGACGGTTCCCAATAGGGCGCACCAAGCCCTGTAAATGCAGGCACAACGTAAACTCCGCCGGTGTCCGAAACGCTTGCCGCTATCGCTTCCGTTTCTGCGGCGGTCTCGATAATGCCAAGCTGGTCACGCAGCCACTTGACAACCGCTCCCGAAACGAACACCGAGCCTTCAAGCGCATAGGTGACTTTTCCGTCCAGCCCCCAAGCTATGGTGCTTAGCAGACCGTTTGATGAATTTACCGGCTGAGAGCCTGTGTTCATAAGCAGAAATCCGCCTGTGCCGTAGGTGTTTTTAACGTCACCCTTTGAAAAGCAGCATTGACCGAAAAGCGCCGCCTGCTGATCGCCTGCGCAGCCTGTTATGGGTATCTCAGCGCCGAATATATCCGCCGTGCATACGCCTATATCTCCGCTTGACGGCACCGCTTCGGGCAAGATCTGCGGAGGTATTCCCAGCAGACCAAGTATCTCTTTGTCCCATTCAAGCGTATGTATGTTGAACAGCATGGTTCGTGAGGCGTTTGAATAGTCGGTGCGGTGGACTTTTCCGCCGGTGAGATTCCATATCAGCCATGAGTCCACCGTTCCGAAAAGTATCTCTCCCTTTTCGGCTCTTTCACGCACTCCGCTGACGTTATCGAGTATCCACTTTATCTTTGTTGCCGAAAAATACGGGTCGATAAGCAGTCCCGTTTTGTCCTGAAAGAACTTTTCCAGCCCCTGCCGCTTGTAGCCCTCGCATATGTCGGAGGTCCTCCTGCACTGCCATACTATCGCATTGCAGACGGGCTTGCCTGTAGCTTTGTCCCACATAACTGTGGTCTCACGCTGATTTGTTATGCCTATGGCGGCTATCTCTTCGGGCTGTATGCCGCACTTGGCGATAACGTTTCTTGCCGCATTCAGCTGAGAAGAAAGAATATCTTCGGGGTCGTGTTCTACCCAGCCTTCGGGTGAAAAAATCTGCGGATATTCTATCTGACTTACTCCGCAGGCTTTGCCGCTTTTGTCAAAAAGTACGGCTCTTGAAGAAGTTGTTCCCTGATCAAGCGAAAGAATATATCTGCTCAAAAAAGACCGCCTCCCGATAAATGATGTTTGTAGTTATTGATTTTCAATTGCATTGAAAGCGTCTCTTACCGACCTTGCGCCGATAAGCTTGATGCCGAATTTGGCGGCGTTTATGCTTTTAAGCGCCTGATAGGGGAGTATGCATTTTTCAAATCCCATTCGCTCCGCTTCGGATATCCTCTGCTCGCAGTGGGAAATGTTTCTCAGCTCTCCGCCCAGTCCTATCTCTCCGAAAGCTATTATCTTGTCGCTAACCACCTTGTCTCTCAGACTTGAATAAAGAGCCAGAGCTATCGAAAGGTCTGCCGCAGGCTCGTCAAGCCGCAGTCCGCCTACTATATTAATGTATACGTCCAGACCGCCGAAATAAAATCCCAGACGCTTTTCAAGCACCGCAATTATTATAGACATACGGTTGTAGTCAAATCCCGTCGCCGTTCTTCTTGGAGCGGAAAAGCTGCTCTTTGAAACAAGCGCCTGAACCTCAGCCATAATGGGTCTTGAACCCTCTATTATGCAGGCAACGCAGCAGCCCGAAACGTCCTTTGGTCTGCCCGAAAGCAGCATCATAGACGGGTTTTCCACCTCGGCAAGTCCCTGACTCTGCATTTCAAAAACGCCTATCTCATTGGTAGAGCCGAAACGGTTCTTGACAGCTCTCAGTATTCTGTATGAAAGATTTCTCTGCCCCTCAAAATAAAGCACAGCGTCAACTATATGCTCCATAACCTTTGGACCTGCTATAGCGCCGTCCTTGTTGACGTGACCTACTATAAAAAATGGTATCTCCTCTGACTTGGCGGTGCGCAGAAAAAGATTGGTACATTCTCTCACCTGCGTTACCGAGCCTGTTGCCGAGGATATCCCGCTTATGTTCATGGTCTGTATAGAGTCAATGATGACTATTTCAGGCTTTTCCTTGATAACAACGTCGCATATGGCTTCACAGTCGGTCTCGGCGAGAAGATACAGATTTTCGCTGTCAACACCCAGCCGCTGCGCTCTCAGCTTTATCTGCCGCACCGATTCCTCGCCCGATACATATAAAATAGTATGCTCCTCGCCGAGAAACTGGCATATTTGCAGCAGAATGGTTGATTTTCCTATGCCGGGTTCTCCGCCAAGCAGAACAAGGCTGCCTTTTACAAGACCGCCGCCAAGAACTCTGTCAAGCTCTTCAAGCCCCGTAGAGTAGCGCACCTCGTTGAAGCTTGCGTCAACGCTGCCTATCTGAACGATGCAATCGGAAAGGTCACGGTTCGAGCGGGCTCTCGCCTTTGCTCCCGAAGACTGCACCGCAACTGTGGGTACTGTCTCTTCAAATGTGTTCCATTCGCCGCAATTTGGGCATTTGCCGTTCCATTTTGAGGATTCGTAGCCGCACTGCGAGCAGACGTATATACTTTTTGCTTTTGCCATTTTTGTATTCTCCGGTCAATATTTTTTTATGTGAAATGATAGACACAACACGTCTTATTTCGTGGACTTCTAATCATCGCCGCCAAACATCATGTGAACGAATTTCACCGCATATTCGTCCCAGAACTGCGTGTCGTGACCGCCTTTTGATTCATAATAATGATGCGGTACTTTTCTGTCTTCAAGAAATCTGTGAAATTCACGGTTGTTCTCCAGAAGAAAATCCTCAGTTCCGCAAGCCATGAATATCTCGGGCATTGCTTTGCTTTCCGATATTATCTCATCAATAAGAACCTCTGGATTGTTTCGGCTCTGCTCGATAGTCTCAAGGTCGCCGAAGCACTCACGGTAGTATTCGTAATTTGCATGACTGTCGGGGTCTCCCGGCTTCATATGCGCTCTGGAATGTATAATAAGCGCAGAGGAAAGGGCCGCTGCTTTTCCGAAAGAGTCGGGATAAGCCAGAGCCGTGTGCAAGGCTCCGAAGCCGCCCATCGACAGCCCCATGATATATGTATCGTCACAGCTCATGGCAAGTCCGAAGGTCCTGCGTATGTAGTCGACCAGCTCAACTCCCAAAAAGCTGCCGAATTTATGCCCTGTTGAAATGCCGTCTACCCAGAAGGAGTTTTCGCCGTTTGGCATAACTATTGCAAAGTTGTACATTGCCGCAAGATATTCAGGCACCCAGTTTCCTGCGCAGCCGGTGTAGCCGTGAAGCAAAAACAGCGTTTTCATAGGCAGTCCCTTTCGCTTCTGCTCAGGCTGCCAGTTGTCGCTGAAATCGTTTGGTATTATCATTTTGAACTGAACGTTCCTGCATAAGCAGTTGGAATAAAATTCTATAGTTAACTGTGACATTTTGCGTCCTCCTCGAAATTTTTAAATATTTTTCGCTTATGAAAACATTATATCATACCCTGCTGCTTTTGACAAGCGCCGACAACGGAATATTTTTGTGAAAACTTTCAATAAATTAAACTTTCACACTTGAAATTTTGTTAATTATATAGTATAATTATTTCTATAAAGATAGATACAGGAGGCAGAACAAATGCAGAAGGTCTTTTACGTTTCAAAAAATTCAGACAGATATGAAAACCGAAGAGATGCCGCCGCTCCCGATCTGGACAGGTTTCAGCGTATCGAGCAGCTTAACGGTCTTCTTGAAAAGGGCTGGACGATAAAGGATTTCAAAACCGACAACAATGACGCTTTTTTTGTACTTGAAAAAGCGGATAAATAATTTACGGAGGTGCTTTTATGGATAAAAAGGCAATGTTCAAGATCTCATACGGACTGTATGTGCTTACCGCAAGAACGGGAAGCTTTTCAAACGGCTGTATAATAAACACTCTTTCGCAGGTGACAACCTCGCCAAACCGTGTTTCAATTACAGTAAACAAGAGCAATTACACCTGCTATATGATAAAGCAGAGCGGCAGGTTCAACGTTTCGCTTATTGACGAAAGCGCTGATTTCTCGCTGTTTGAGCATTTCGGCTTTTCAAGCGGAAGATGGGAGAACAAGTTCTGGCGCTTTACATCTATCCGTGCCGAAAACGGTATTCCTTATGTTCCCGAGCATACCTGCGCTTACATATGCTGCAAGGTGGTACAGAGCATAGATCTGGGTACGCATATAATGTTCATCGCCGACGTTGACGACTGCGAGAGTCTCTCCGACAAGCCGCCGATGACCTATGCATATTATCATGCCAACGTAAAGCCCAAGCCTGCGGCAAAAGCAGAGCAGGGCAAGGAAAAGTGGGTGTGCAACATCTGCGGATATATCTACGAGGGCGCACTGCCAAGCGATTTTGTCTGCCCCATATGCAAGCACGGTGCAGAGGATTTTTCTCTTGTGAAATGATTTTTGTGAGGATCGTTTTTTGCTATTGCTATTTTGGCTGATGTGTTGTATAATAAAAATGTAAACGATTAAAAATTTTGACCTGCGCTTTTTGCAGGTCGGGAACGGAGTTAAAAATATGGCTTATGTAATTGGAGTTGACTGCGGTACAAGCGGTACCAAAACTGTCCTTTTCGACGAAAAGGGAACTGTTATCTCATCGGTGACTATCGAATATCCCATGTATCAGCCGAAAAACGGCTACGCCGAGCAGGATCCTGCCGACTGGGCAAACGCTATGATAAACACTATCAAAGCGGTTATGTCAAAGAGCGGAGTTGCCAAGGAGGACGTAAAGGGTATCGGTATCTCGGGTCAGATGCACGGACTTGTTATGCTTGACGGCGACGGAAACGTTCTGAGAAAGTCTATCATATGGTGCGATCAGAGAACTGCAGCCGAGGTAGAAGAAATGAACAGCAAGCTGGGCAGGGAAAAGCTTATCGAGATAACCGCAAATCCTGCACTCACAGGCTGGACAGCCGCAAAAATACTCTGGGTGAAAAACAACGAGCCTCAGATATATGAAAAGTGCAGACATATTCTTCTGCCCAAGGATTATCTGAGATACATACTTACAGGCGAATTTGCCACCGAGGTGTCCGACGCTTCGGGTATGCAGCTGCTGGATGTTCCAAACCGCTGCTGGTCGAAAGAGGTCTGCGACGCTCTCGGCATTGATATGTCAATGCTGGGCAAGGTTTACGAGTCCTGCGAGGTAACGGGAACTCTTACAAAGAAAATGGCTGACGAGGTTGGTCTCTGCGAGGGCACTATCGTAGTGGGCGGTGCAGGCGACAACGCAGCCGCAGCTATCGGCACAGGCGTTTGTGAGGACGGAAAGGCTTTCACAACTATCGGTACTTCGGGCGTAGTTTTCGCTCATACTTCGGGTATTTCCATCGACCCCAAGGGCAGAGTACATACCTGCTGCGCAGCTGTTCCGGGTTCGTGGCACGTTATGGGCGTTACACAGGGCGCAGGTCTGTCGCTGAAATGGTTCAGAGATAATTTCTGCGGAGCCGAAAAGGAGACCGCCAAGTATATGGGCGTTGACGAGTATTATCTTATGGATAAGGAAGCAATGACCGTTCCCGTCGGCGCAAACAGACTTCTTTATCTGCCTTATCTTATGGGCGAAAGAACTCCTCACCTTGACCCTGATGCAAGAGGCGTGTTCTTCGGACTTTCCGCAATGCACACAAAGAAGGAAATGCTCCGTGCCGTACTGGAGGGCGTATCATATTCTCTCCGTGACTGCGTTGAGGTGTTCAGAGAAATGAACATAAACGTTTCTGACATGATGGCTTGCGGCGGCGGAGGAACATCACCGCTGTGGAGATCAATGCTTGCCGACCTTTATAACTGCCCCGTAAAGACAGCGGCTTCAAAGGAAGGTCCTGCGCTGGGCGTAGCTCTTCTTGCATTGACGGGAGCAGGCGTATATTCAAGCGTACCAGAAGCTTGTCATGCAGTAGTAAAGACCGATAAAATTCAGGAGCCTTCCGCAGAGAATGTTCCCGAGTATGAGAAATACTATCAGCTTTACAGAGAGATATATCCTGCATTGAAAGAAAAATTTGCAGCGCTTGCAAAGCTTTGATAAATACTGATCGAGAAAAACGGAACGCAGTCGATATGTCTGCGTTCCGTTTTGGTTTTATCAGCTGTCAATTGAATATTGCTCCGCCTCCTGCCTGTCAAGCTCGGTGCGGTAGGCGGATAAGATCTGCTTTTCAAGCATGTCACGGGACTCCGATGAGATAGGGTGAACAATGTCACGGAACATTCCGCCGTCGTCACGTCGGCTGGGCATTGCTACAAAAATCCGCTCATCTCCCTGCACAACCTTGATGTCGTGTACCGCAAGCACTCCGTCGATAGTTATGCTCACTATCCCTCTCAGCTTGCCTTCATTTATAAGCTTTCTCACTTTGATCTCTGTTATATCCATATTGTCGTATCCTTTCCGTTTTTGTTACAGCAAAGCGTATTGTTTTTCGCTGCTCCGCCGCAATAGTCTTACAGAAAAGATTTTTACCCGAATTCAAAAAAATATTCAAAAAAGGGGTTTATTTTTTTTGCGATATGTACTATAATATAAAGTGAGAAACGTATATTCTTTATTGTTTGAAATTGTTTGAAAATTTTTCCGAAAAGAGGAACTTTGTGATGATATCCAATGAAATTCTGAAATCTTCACGCCATGTGCATTTTATAGGTATCGGCGGTTCGGGTATGTTTCCGCTGGTGCAGATACTTCATGCGCAGGGCTTATATATTACAGGCTCGGACAATAACGAGACCGAAACTCTTGAAGCTGTCCGCAAAATGGGTATTACCGTTTTTATGGGACAGCGTGCGGAGAATATCGGCGACGCCGACCTTATTGTCTATACCGCCGCAATAATGTCCGATAACCCCGAGCTTATCGCAGCCAAAAACAGCGGAGCGGTAACTATCGAAAGAGCCGAGCTGCTGGGTCTGGTCACAAGCTGGTATTCAAACGCTGTGTGCGTTTCGGGAACTCACGGAAAGACCACCTGTTCTTCTATGCTCACCCAGATCTTTATTGAATCGGGAATGGATATTTCCTGCGTTATCGGCGGAAAGCTGCCTATAATCGGCGGTTCGGGACGTTCAGGCAAAAGCGATACCATGGTCTGCGAGGCTTGTGAATTTGAGGATCATTTTCTTAAGCTTTATCCCGATGTTGCGGTCATTCTGAATGTTGACGCAGATCATCTCGATTACTTCGGAACACTTGAAAATATCATAAAATCGTTCAGAGCTTTTGCGCAGAAGGCTGAAAAGGCTCTTGTAGTAAACGGCGACGACGAAAACACCATGAAAGCTGTAGCGGGTCTTGACAAAGAGATAATTACTTTCGGCTTTGACCGTAAGAACGATTATTCCGCCGAAATAATCGGCAAAAGCGGACTTAGAACAGATTTTGCGCTTTACTATAAGGGCGAAAAGCAGTGCGAGCTGCAAATCAACGTCCCCGGCGAGCATAACGTGCTGAACGCTCTTGCGGCGATAGCGGCGGCAAGATATTCGGGAGCAGACTATGACGGGATCTCTCTCGGTCTGCAGGGATTCAGAGGAGCGTTAAGACGTTTTCAGAAGATAGACGAGGTAAATGGTATCACTATCGTTGACGATTACGCTCATCATCCGCAGGAAATCAGCTGTACCCTCAAAGCCGCAAAGGGTCTTGGCTTTAAAAGAGTGTGGGCTGTGTTCCAGCCGTTCACATATTCAAGAACTAAAATGCTGCTTGACGACTTCGTAACGGCTCTTTCTATTGCCGATAAAGCCGTTATAACCGACATTATGGGCAGCCGTGAGAAGAACACCTACGGCATTTATACCGAGGATCTTGCTTCAAAGATAGACGGTGCCGTGTGGTTCGATACGCCTCACGACGTTGCCGATAAGCAGACGGCTGAGCAGAAGAATTATAATTTCGGTCAGGTGGTCGACTATCTTGCCGAAAACTGCCGTGAGGGAGATCTGGTTATAACTCTCGGCTGCGGCGACGCTTACAAGGCTGCTAAAATGCTGGCGGAAAAGCTTAAAGATTAATTCGCACCCAACAAAACGCTCAGGAAGATAACAGTTTTCCCACGCTTTGAAAGGAATGATAAATATGAAATTATCCGATAACGAAAAAAAGGTCTTTGAATTTATAAAGCAGCGGCTGGAGGAGGGCTATCCGCCTACAGTCCGTGAGATATGCGCCGAGTTCGGCTTCAAGTCAACCTCAACAGCCCACAGGTATATCGCTTCGCTGACTGAAAAAGGACTGCTTGAAAAGGGCGCAAATCAGAACAGAGCCATAAAGCTGGTGGGCAGACAGGGCACAATGGTGCCTCTTGTGGGAACTGTTACGGCAGGCGTTCCCATAACTGCGGTGGAGGATATCACCGATTACATAAGCTTTCAGCCTGACAAAAGATATTCAAATCCTTTGTTTGCGCTGAAAGTAAGAGGCGAATCCATGATAAACGCAGCTATCCTTGACGGTGATATAGTTATCGCCGAGCAGGTGCCTGTGGTTGAAAACGGCGAGATAGCCGTTTGTCTTGTTGACGGCGACAGCGCAACTGTCAAGAGATTTTATAAGGAAAACGGACATTTCAGACTCCAGCCTGAGAATGACACCATGGAGCCTATCATTGTTGACGAGGTATCCATTCTGGGCAGAGTCGTGGCAGTGTTGAGATATATATAAAGAGGTATTGCTATGGGTAGAATATGTCCTGCCTGCCATGCAAGGATAGAGGACACAATGAAGATATGTCCCAACTGCGGCAGGGTAGTGGCGAGTGAGAACAGGCGGACAGAAGAACAGCTCCGCAGACAAAACGATTCAGACAGAAAGAAGAAAAAACAGCCCGTCCCATCGGACGAGCGGCATGAGGCTGAGCCTTGTGCGGCAAAAATGCCGTCAGAGCACAGAAAAAAGAAAAAGTCGGGTTTCAGAAGCTTTTTAAAGCTGGTGAAGATCGCAGCGGCCATAGCGGCGGTGTATATTATCATTTTTGCGGCGCAGGTATTCAGGATAAGACATTCGGCTTATGATTTCGATACGGACATGAAGCTTACGCAGAAAAATTACGGTGAGGCAGTTGATTACTATTTTGAGTCGGGCAGCTGGTCGTATAATATTCTGACCTTTACGGCGACCTATTCGGGAGTACACGAAAAGGAGGAGTATGAGATAACCTTTCGTGCGGCTCTGAACGTTGAGGTAAGCTCGATCACTATAGACGGCGAAGAGATAACGGATAAGGATAAGCTTGAAACCGAGTTGATGGGTATGTTTATTTAGGCGGCGCAAGCTGTTTTCAGGTCTGACCGAAAAAGTTCGGTTCAGACCTGTTTTGATTGGCTGAAAAAACTGTAATTTTTGCGGCTGTATGTATTGAAAAAATAAAATGATTGTGTTATAATATGTAATAATTCGTCGTCACGCACAAAATCACAAAGCTTATTTTGTGCGTATCGCTGTATTTTCAGTTTGCAGGAAAGGAGAAATTCATGTTAAAATTCTGGAAGAAGCTTATCAATACCGCATTTTCGCAAAGAACAACTATCATACTGCTGCTTCTGGCTCAGGTGCTGTTCCTTGTGTTTACATTCATCAAGCTCAGCGAGTATTCTACCGCAGTGTATTACGGGTTCACATTTCTTGGGCTTTTGCTGGCTATATATATTCTCAATAAGCCCGAAAATCCTGCCTATAAGCTGGCGTGGATAATACCGCTGCTGGCAATACCCGTGTTTGCAACGGTTGCGTATTTCATACTGTCAAATCAGTACAGCACAAAAAGAGTGCGCAACGCTCACATAAAAAAATGCGCCTGCACCAAGCCTTATCTCAGGCAGGATGAACAGACGCTGACAGAGCTTAATATCGACAACAAAAACATCTACAGGCTTGCAGGCTATGTGGATAAATACGGCGGATATCCTATCCACAACAACACTACGGCGGAATACTTCAAGATAGGCGAAGAAAAGTTTGCGGCTATGGTAAGAGAGCTTAAAAAGGCTGAGCACTTTATCTTTATGGAATATTTCATCATAGACCAGGGCGAGATGTGGAGCGAGATAGAAAAGATACTGCTTGAAAAATCCGCAGCAGGCGTTGAGGTAAGGCTGCTTTACGACGGAATGGGTTCGCAGCATCTTCTTCCGTTCAGATATGACAAAAAGCTGAGAGCCGCCGGCATCAAGTGCCGTGTTTTCAATCCTTTCAGACCCATGCTTTCGTCCATACAGAATAACCGTGACCACAGAAAGATATGCGTAATAGACGGTCATACGGCTTTTAACGGCGGAGTAAATCTGGCGGACGAATATATAAACCGCAAGGAGCGGTTCGGTCATTGGAAGGACTCTGCGGTAATGATAAAGGGCGACGCCGTGTGGAATTTCACCATGATGTTTTTGCAGATGTGGGAGATAACAGACGGCGAGGGCATGGCAACAGACTATGATATGTACCGTCCCGAAAACTATCAGCCGCCCGAAAATGCCGAAGGCTATGTCCTGCCATACGGCGATTCTCCTCTGGATACCGAAAACGTGGGAGAGCTTGTTTATCTTGATATAATCAACAATGCAAGGGATTATGTTTACATAACAACTCCCTATCTTATCCCCGACAACGAGCTTGTAACGGCTCTTGGATATGCGGCTAAAAGCGGAGTTGACGTAAGGATAATCACCCCCGGCATACCCGACAAGTGGTACTGCCGTTCAATTGCGAAATCGTATTACAGCGAGCTTACTGCGCTGGGGGTAAAGATATACGAGTACGACGGATTTATCCACGCCAAGAACTTTGTTTCCGACGATACCACTGCTGTGGTGGGCACCATAAATCTTGATTACCGCAGCCTGTATCTGCATTTCGAGTGCGCAACTTATATGTATAAAAATCCAGCCGTGCTGGACGTAAAGGCGGATTTTCTTGAAACAGTAAAAAATCACTGCGTTGAGGTAACGCCGCAGATATGTGCAGAGCGTTCTCTCTGGAGCAGATTGGTTTCGGGTATTCTCAGAATATTCGCACCGCTGCTGTGACCTGACTGATAAACAACAAAAGACCATACATTGTCTTTATCAAGGCATTGTGGTCAGCTTGTCGAAAAGTGTCAAAAATTAAAGCGCAGGCTCAAGCCCGGCGCTAGAGGGCTTGCGAGGAGAAAAGTCTTGCTCGAAAAACTCGCAAGACTTTGGGGGCGAGAAGCCCCCTTGTCGCTCACCGCAGTGAGCGAAATCCCCTACCGTAGGGAGCTCCGAAGAGGGGTAAGGGGAAGCCCTGCGATAGAGGGCTTCCCCTTACTCTAAGCATGAATAGGTTTTT
>JBJERD010000273.1:0-11441 GCA_051882095.1 Oscillospiraceae bacterium | reverse complement strand
CTTACTCAGCATGAGGACGGCTGGTTATACGGCGTTTTCTGTTCCGATAGCAAGGATAAGTCCGCAGGCGACCTTTCCGCTGCCATTGCACAGGCAGGCATTGTCCGCACCAAGGATCTTAAAACGTGGGAGAGACTGCCTAATCTGAAGTCAAGATCTCCCCAGCAGAGAAACGTGGTTCTTCACCCCGAATTTGTAGACGGCAAGTATGCTTTCTATACACGTCCTCAGGACGACTTTATCGAAACAGGTTCAGGTGGAGGAGTTTGCTTCGGACTTTGTGAAGATATTACAAACCCCGTTATCTGCACCGATGAGGTTGTTATTTCTCCTCGTCAGTATCACACCATAACAGAGGTCAAGAACGGTGCAGGCGCTGTGCCCATCAAAACCCCCAAGGGCTGGATACACATTGCTCACGGTGTAAGAAACACTGCGGCAGGACTCAGATATGTTATCTATGTTTTTGCTACCGACCTTAACGACCCAAGCAAGCTTATCGCTTCACCGTCGGGACTTTTTATTGCTCCTCACGGTTCAGAGCGTGTGGGCGACGTTTCAAATGTTTGCTTTACCAACGGTGCTATCGTTGGTGAAAACGGCGACGTTTATATCTATTACGCTTCTTCGGACACAAGAGTACACGTTGCTTCAACTACTATCGACAAGCTGATGGATTACACCTTTAACACTCCCACCGATCCTCTGCGTTCTGTGGACTGCGTAAAGCAAAGATGTGAGCTTATTGAAAAGAATCTGAAATTTATGAACAGATAAAATAAGGGACTGCATCAGGTCGGTACTAATAAAAATTTCAGGGAAACTATTATGTAAACACCTATACGGAAGGCATAAAAACAAACCAGGCAGATACTTTTAAAAGGTATCTGTCTGGTTTTCGTTTGCCCGGACATATATGCAATTTGTTTGCACTTTTTACTCAACGTTTTTCAAAGCCTCTTCCAAAGGAATTTTGCCGGTCTGTCTCATAAGCAGCACCGCAACAACAGCATAAGTAATAATGCCTGCTGCAACTACCTTGCCAAATGATTATTCTATGCAGGAATTAACACTACTGCCGTTGCTGACAGCATGAAATACGGCAAAAAGAAAAAGGCTGCGTAACCAAACGGTTACGCAGCCTTATCTTCAAACTTTTATATGAGTACCCGATTTCGGCAGTCCTTAAATTTGTGGATTACGCCGTAGTCTTAACAGTTACCTTGCTCGGAGCTGACAAAACATTTGTCTTTCCGTCATATCTGTAAGCCAGTACTCTGAATGTGTAAGAAGTATTTCTCTTCAGATTAGCGATTCTGTAGTTGTTCGTACCATAGGGGATCGTCTTAACAGTTACCCACTGCTTTGTCGAAGCGTTGTACTTCTGAACCTTGTAGCCTGTTCCTGTTACCGACTTCCAGTAGAGACGAACAGCTGTGCTGGACTTGGCTGTCTTTGTGATAGTCGGTGTTGCAGGCTTGGTAGCCGTTGTTATTGTTGAGCAGGAGCTGCCCCAGTAGAACGTGCTTCCAACCTTCTTGAATGCCTTTACCTTGTACTTGTAAACAGTACCTGCCTTAAGTCCCGAATCCTTGTAAGTAACAGTTGTGCTGCTGTAAATAGCCTTAACATCTACCCACTTCTTTGTAGAAGGATTGTATCTGTAGATCTTGTAACCTGTAACATCGGGAACCTTGTTCCAGTTGATGCGAACTTCGCTTGTTGTGGAAGTGTAGGTCGATTTAGCAACTACAGTCTTAGGAATGATGGTAAATGTCTTTGTGATAGTACCTGTGTAAGCGTTCTTACCAACTATCTTGACAGTTGCCTTGCCCACCTTGAGGTTGTTTGAATAAGTAACGGTGTAATCTGTACCGCTTTTCAAGGTCTTTGTACCATACTTAACTGTAACAGCGGGCTTGATAGAAGAGCCTGTGTATGTGAAAGTAGTCTTGCTGAGTGTGATAGTGCACTTTGAAAGATTTGTTCTTGAAAGCGCCGACTTGTAATTGTCCTTGTAGGATGTTCCGCAGTTGGAGCACTTATGGAGAGTGTAGCCCTGTGCGGTGTATGTAGGCTTAACAACTGTTGCAACATACTTGTGACCGAGCTTAGCAACTGCTCTTTCAAAGGTCTCTCCGCAAGCGTTGCACTTAACGCTTTCTGAACCGGCTTCTGTACAGGTTGCAGCCTTTATCTCCTTGACTACTGTTACGTTTTTGTGGTTGCAGTAGATCTCAAAAGCAGATGTGAGTTTTCCTGAATAGTTGCCCTTGCCTGAGATATTGACTGTAGCTGTGCCTACCTTGGTGTTGTTTGAATAAGTTACTGTATAGTCTGTATCCTTAGTCAAAGATACGCCGTCGCAGGTGATAGATACGGCAGGAGTAAGCGCCTTGCCTGTGCACTGCTGCTTGTTGATCGCAGCGACCTTTACAGCGTCGTCAGTCAAAGGTCTTGCGTTGATCTTGAAGGAAACTGACTTTGTTCCTGTATAGCAGCCTGCGCCTGTTACGGTAAGAGTAGCAGTTCCTACCTTTGTGTTGTTTGTGTAAGAGAGTGTATAATCCGTACCCTCAACAAGTACTCTGCCGAGGTATGTGACCACAGGCTTAGGAGTATAAGCCTTGATGATAGGAGAATAAACCATCGGCTCGATAGTGTCGTATGTAAGAGCTGAAAGAGGTGAGGTTACTGTCAGCAGGCAGCTGTCGCTCTTTGTGCCTGATTTAACTGTAATAACAGCCGTACCTACCTTGTGACCGATGATCTTTCCTGTGTAGTCAACTGTAGCTACGCTTTCATCGGAAGATGACCACTTAGCTGTGTAGTTTGTAACAGAGAGACCGTTCTGATTCTTTACCTGAACGCCAAGCTGTTTTGTACCTACGCCTGCGTTGTTAAGAGCAAAGGTTGTTGTAGGCATTTCAATACCGTTAGGATCCTTAACAACACCGTTGTTGATGATA
Source organism: Oscillospiraceae bacterium (assembly GCA_051882095.1). Classification (GTDB taxonomy): domain Bacteria; phylum Bacillota; class Clostridia; order Oscillospirales; family Ruminococcaceae; genus FB2012. The sequence continues at coordinate 8,472 of JBJERD010000273.1, read as the reverse complement.
GTATCCATAGTAGTGAATACTGTAAGCTTGCAGGTTGCCGTTCTGCCCGAAGCGGTCTTAGCTGTGATATTTACAACACCGTTTGCTTTACCTGTAATAACGCCGCTGTTGTTTACGGTTGCGATGCTTGTATTGGAAGATGCCCATGATACTACTGCATCGGAATGATTATAAGGATAGTTTCCGTCGATAGTAAGGTCTGCTCTCAGCGAGAGAGAATCGTTAACGTTCAGTGATTTTGCGTTAACTGTCTTGTCGGTGATCTCATCGATCAGAACGATCTTGTCGCATGATCTGAGAACCTTGATCTTAAAGGTCTTTGAAATCGAAGGCTTAGCCTTTGAAGCAGCCTTTACAGTAATAGTACCCTCGGAAACGCCGTGGATAGTAATGCTGCTTGTTGTTTGGGAGGAAATAGTAACATAAGCGTTTTCATTGCCTGTTACTGTCCATGCTACTGTTGTATCATCGGGAGTTGTGCCGTCGCTGTTAACAAGCTCAGCGTCGATCTTGATATCTTTAAGAGTATAAAGATCAAGCGTGCTGCCCGGTGTGATAGTGCTTATTTCGTTATTACGGTTTGTGGTAAGAGTAAGATTATCAGCTTCGATCCTGTTGTTTACCGTGATCGTACAGGTTGCGGAAACGCCTGAATTCTTAGCTGTAGCCGTGATCTTTACTGTACCTGTCTTAACGCCTGTAACTACAGCCTTCTGAACGTTGCCAAGCTCGCCTGTTGTTATGGACTTTACAGTAGCGATGCTTGTGTCGGAAGATTTCCAAACGATCTCGTCATCGGCTGTGCCGGGCAGCATAGTTGCTGTAAGCTCAACGCCAACGCCTACACGGGTAGAAGCAGGTGAAGGAGTGATCGAAATGGAAGTAGCCTTTGTAAGAACTCTGATATCGCATTTTGCGAAAACATTCTCGTTTTCACCGTAAGCGGTGATAGTAACGTCGCCCTTTGAAAGAGCAGTTACAAGACCCTTTGAGTCAACTGTTGCGATCCTTGGATTGCTTGATTCCCATCTGATCTCATCAGTAGCGCCCGACTCATAACCGTCGCCGGTGTAAGAAGGAGTCATGCTGAGCTTCAGCTGAACGGTATCGTTAGCTTCCATAGCTGTGGGAGCGTTTGTGATGTTCAAAGACTTAGCAGGGTTTTCTTTAACGATAAGTACGGTTATGTACTTAACAAGGGTCTTATCCTTGTATTTTACCTTCTGAGAAACAGTCTTGCCTGCGTTGTCAACCTTTACAGTGATTTCTCTGTCAACAACTGCTTTGGTTCTACCGGAGGTCTCTGTTGCTTTAGCCTTGGCTACGAGAGTTACCATACCGTTAGACTTAGGAGTAAGCAGACCGTCGGAAGTGATCTCGGCTTTGGAAGTGCCGGGCTTCTTTGAGCCTGTGCCGTCATAGTCGCCGTCATAAAGAACCCACTCAACTTCATCGGTCGAAGTAGAAGCCACCATATCAGCATAGAACTGATACTTGTGGTTTGCAACGGTCATGATTCCGCCTTCATAGTTTGAAGCGCCGTAAAGGTCATAAGCTTCCTGAACGTTATCTACAGTAAGCTTATCGGGCAACGAAACAGCTTTTGTGAAACCAAGCTCGGTTTTCTTGTCATTGAGATAGATCTTCATGTCTGAAGCAGGCTCATAAACAACTACGGTAAGAGTTCTGTAAACCTCACCGCTCTGAGTAGAGAAGTTGATAGTAGTCGTGCCGGGCTTCAATGACTTTTCCTTGCCGCTTGAATCGGTAGTGGCAGCAGCGATGTTGATGGTTACCGAATTGTCGGTAGTTGCGGTCCTGCTGACATTGATGACCTCTTTGCCTACAGGAAAAGCTTCCGTAGCATATGCAATGGGGTCGTCGATATTGCTTGTGTTGTTATCAGTCTTGACAGTTATCAGCGACGAAGTTTTTCCGCCTGCTATCGATGAGTTGTCAAGGTAGATAATCGGGTTCGATGTAATATCGTTCCCGTCTTCGTCATAGATCTTCATCTGTGTCGCAACGGCAGATGAGCTTGACGAACTTGTTGTTGCCGCAAAAACAGTAAATGCTTCCATAGCGCCGCATGAAGTTATCATCATCAGCGACGTGATAAAAGCAGCTGCTTTTTTTGCTGTTTTTAACATAGTATTTCCTCCTTTTAGACTCAATAACTAATATATTTAGCCAAATAAATTATAGCATACACAAAGGCGTTTGTCAATAAAAAATTTACATTTAGACGTGTAAAATAAGCATTTTTATTAACCTTGCACATTTATAACTTATGACAACACCGCAAACGTTTTCAGCCCCGCATCTCGTTGACATGATGCAGATATTGTGCTAAAATGTTGATGAAATACCGGTAATATCACAGCAGACGATAAAAACACCTGTTTGTCGGCAAATAAAGACTTTGAAAGGAACGAGAGCTATTATGAATACGGTATCCGAGTCGCCCGTTTTGAGCAGAAAAGAAAGCGTAAAGCAATATTTCCGCAGTCTTCTGGACATTCGAGGAGATATGATGAGCTATGAAGAGATAGACGAAATGATGCAGGAGAACACGGTCATACGAGGCTCCAATATGTGGATACTCATGCTGGCGATACTTATAGCTTCCATTGGACTTAATGTGAACTCCACAGCGGTAATAATAGGCGCAATGCTTATATCTCCGCTTATGAGCGGAATCATGACGATGGGTTATTCTCTCGCCGTCAGAGACCTGACATTGTTAAAGCACTCTCTGACACGCTTCGCAACTCAGGTGGTTATAAGTCTAGCTGCTTCCACGATGTATTTTTTCATTTCGCCGCTGGACGAGCCTACCACCGAAATGATCGCCCGAACGAGCCCCACTCTCTGGGACGTGCTTATAGCTCTTTTCGGCGGAATTGCAGGAATGATCGGCAACACCCGAAAGAAAAAGGGCAACGTTATCCCCGGCGTGGCAATAGCCACAGCGCTTATGCCTCCGCTTTGCACGGCAGGATACGGAATCGCAACTTTACAGCCAAGATTTATTCTCGGAGCTTTTTATCTGTTTCTTATCAACACTCTTTTTATCACTCTGTCTTCGTCATTGGTAACGCTTTTACTGAAAGTGCCTTATCACAGAAACATCAGCCAGTCGGGTCAGAAAAAGATAAACCGCATTATAGCTCTTATCACTGTTATCGCCGTTATCCCCAGCGTTTTTGTGGGAGCTGTAACGGTGTATAATTCCTACATAGATCACAGCATTTCAAGCTACCTTGATAAAGAGTTCAGATTTCCCGATACGCAGGTGGTGCAGAGCAGTACCGATACAAACAAAAAGCTCATCACAGTTTCGCTGGTGGGAGCGCACATTTCAGACGACACCATAGCAGCACTTGAAAAGGAGCTTGATGAATACGGGCTTGAAAACTATTCGCTGAGGATAACGCAGAATTATCTTCCCGACCTTTCCGAAGCCGACAACACCGATAAGGTAACGATAGCCGTGCAGGAAAATCAGATGTCGGAAATGCAGTCTCAGCTGAACGAAAAGCAGCAGCGCATAGACGAGCTTGAAAAGCTGACTTCCGATTACGAAGCCGAACAGCAGAGCAGAGTAGACTGTGCGCTGCTTGCCAAAAATGCAGAGCAGGTCTTCTCCGATCTTGAAGATTGCAGCTGCGGAATAATGTCCGACGCAGAGGGCGAATATGTGCTGCTCACCGCTCGCTCAAAAGAAAAGCTTTCGGACAAAGAAACCGTGATAATCGAAAACTGGCTGAAAAACGAGACCGGCATGGTGAGAGCTGTAATAATCATAAGCAAATAACATTGTCAATGCACGTATACAATGCACAATTTGTTGTGACGGATATTTATGCGGAAAACACAGCGGAGTTTGGGCCGCTGTGTTTTTTGTTGTTATTAACTGCGCAGCGGATTTTGTCCTGTGTTGGCTTGCACTATTTTGTTACTTGAAACAGATATTTTTCGCAGCGGAATAAAAATACCCGTCACCGCAAAACGATGACGGGAATTGCGCCGTTCGCGCTAGGACTGGCACGCCGCTAACCGGACGTTGAACACGGTTCAAGTCTGCTTGCGGCTCCAAAAGAAAAACACAACAAACCTCGCAAGCTCGGTTCATTGTGTTTTAACGCTGAAATACTATTTAATCTTTCGCAGCGGTATAAAAATACCCGTCACCACAGAATGATGACGGGAATTGCGCCGTCCGCGCTAGGACTGGTGCCGCTAACCGGACGTTGAACACGGTTCAAGTCTGCTTGTGGCTCCAAAAGAAAAACACAACAAACCTCGCAAGCTCGGTTCATTGTGTTTTTCTTGGTGCCGCTAACCGGACTTGAACCGGTACGCTGTTGCCAGCGAGGGATTTTAAGTTTTTAAATCGGTGAAGCGTTTTAATTTCTTTTGTGGTCTTTTGTTCCCTTTTGTGCCCGATTTTTCGAGCTTTTTGAGTATCAAAAATTGAAAAACACCGAATTACAGCAGCTTTCAAGAATCATAAAAAACCATGTTTTTTGGTAGACTTTCGGTAGATTTGTGGTAGACAAAAGCCGATAACTTGACTTGGTAGACCTACGGTAGACACACGAAATAAATTTAGTTCCCTGCGAAAAATGCCGATTTTTGTAGAAGAAATTGGCACAAAGGATAGGAAATGTCTCGTGTATTTGCCACACAAGAAAATGATAATCTATTGTTACAGATAAAGCGGATTTGTGCTTTTGACCTCTAAAATCAAATCAAAAAATCAATCATTTGGCGGACGATGTTCCATATAATTGGAGCGTTGTCCGCTATTTTTATGCCTGAAAACCGAATACAGAGATAACGCTCCTCAGCAATGGGGGGCATTTTTTATTGTCAAAACTTATGAATCCCAGAATCACCATAAATATCAGGCTTGATAATCATAGCTACGCATTATTTTGCTGATGTATCACTTTATTACATTATATCATGTCTGCTGTTTTAATTAAGCAAAATGAAAAATAGGAGGTTTTTTATGTCTGAACGCCAGATCATCACGATCAGCGATGATAAGCTGTCCTGCGAAGCAACAGCTATACTGCTGAGAATGCTCAATTTTCCCGATACGGACTATCATACCGCAGAGGAGCTTTGTCCTTTCTTTGAAAATGATTCTCTGAAAACTATCAGGAACGCTCTGAACGAACTTTACAATGCAGGCTACCTCCGACGCAGCGGTAAGACCTATATGGTCAATAAGGTCAGGATCACACAAATGAAGCTCGCTTGAGCTGAAAACAGGAGGAAAATGGATATGTCTGCTAAAAAAATAAAAAAGGTCAAAACAACGCCATCATCGGTGTGCCGTGTCAATAAAAATGCAAACTATACAGTAATGAGCAACTATCATCTGCGGTCAACTAACCTCAGTCTGAAAGCAATCGGGCTTCTGAGTAAGGTTCTTTCTTTGCCGGAGAATTGGGATTACTCTATCTCAGGTCTGACAGCTATCTGCAAAGAGAAAGAAACAGCGATCAAGGCAGCATTGGACGAACTGAAGCATTGGGGTTACCTCACTGTGACTAAGCTGATGCCGAATGAAACGAAGAGCGGTCGTATAGAGTATGTCTATGACTTCTATGAGTATTCAGAAAAGGATTCGCCTGATGCAGACCGGGACGATGATGATACATACGATGAGGACGAAGAAACATCCACTGCCGAAGTAAGCTCCATAAAAAAAGCTCCGCAAGGAGCAGAAAAACAAGGCATAGAAAATCTACCTCTTGAAATTCTACCCGTAGAAATTCAAGAGGTAGAAAATCAGGGACAAATAAATACTAAGAAGATAATAAAGAAAAATCAAATACTGAGTAATCAAGTATCTATCAATCAGTCCCACTCCGTCAGCGGAAAAGCTGTTGAAAATGATGAAAAACAGACAGACGGACGGATTGACGGATATATCTGCGAAAAAGAGATTTATACCGAAGTAGTGAAAAACAACATCGACTTTTCCTACTTTGCAGAATGGCTCGGTGATGAGGAAGAAGCTGAGGAGATCGTTCAGATGATCGTTCGGCGGATATGTTCCCGAAAGAAAACGGAGCGTATCTGCGGACAGGACTTCCCCAGGGAAGTTGTCAAGTCCGCTATGCTAAAAGTTGATATAAACGTTCTTGAAAATGCTATTGAGCAGATGAAGCGTACAGACAATGTGCGGAACTATGAGAGTTATCTTATCAGCACTCTGTTCAACGAAGCCAACGGCAAGCGTTTCAAGGAAAATGCTGAGGGTCGATGGGCTGAGTATGCTGTCAAGAGAGATTTTGGCGGTTATGATGACTGAACGTTCCTGAGAGGAGGTGGTGGCTATGGGAGCGGAGAAGAAACCAGACGTAGCTGCTTGAAAGACGGCAAATGAGCTTTTTTGAAAGGAAGGTGAAGATCATGGCTAAGTCTATTCTGACACCGGAGGGCGATCTCGTCAACTACGATAACCTGATTGCGGTCAGCGTCGAAGTGCGTCCTGTCGGTGTCGATGAGGAGCATTCGGAAGATGAATACTGTATCGTTGGCACAGATGTGATCAACAAGGAGAATCTGCTCTATCACTCGCCCGACTATGACAAGGTGATGAGTGTCCAGCGTGACATTACCCGTTGGCTCCAGAGTGAAGCATTTTCAACTTTTGAGATGCCGACCGCAGACGAAGGCGGTGATGCGTAATGCCGTCCGACTATGAGAACGGTGCGAAGAAAACCATTGACATTTCGATCAAGGCGGAGAAAATGACCGCTGATGTGCTGAAATCGGCATTGCAGGAGTTTATGTCGGGCAAGGCAGAGAAAAAAGGGCGAATGACCTATAAGCAGTTGCAGGCTAAGTCGCCGTCCAAGCTCGACAGCATTGAGGTGTCTGACAAGAATATCGGTGATTTTCTGAAAACCGCAAGGAAGTATGATGTGGATTTTGCCCTGAAAAGAGATAAAAGCACCACGCCGCCTACCTATCATGTTTTCTTTTCCGCTGCCAAAACAGAGGATTTTAAGAGGGCATTTTCGGAGTATGTCGGCAAGGACCAGTGCAAGACACCGAAGCGTGGTGAGTTCACCCGTGAGAAGATGCAGCAGCAGGCTCAGAAACTCAGGAGCAAACCTCGAAAACAGAAACAGAGAGAAAAAACAAGGGAGAACAGACGATGATCTACGGCTATTTCATGCCTGTGCCCGTTCCACGGGCAAGGGACGATGATGTTTTTACGGCGGTTTTTGATGCCGATACCAACAGAAAGGAAAGATCTGCAAATTGCAGATCGACACGAGAAAACTCAAAAAGCTGATCATCAAGGCTATCCCCTATGTAGCTTTCTCTTATGTGGGTAACCTGATTGGCTTTGCGTACCGAACCGCTGAGGGCGACGGCTTTCAGGAAAAGCTCCTGCCCTTCATGAGCAATCTCGGTGTGGCATTTGCAAGAATCTTTCCCAGTTTACACCCGTTTGATCTTCTTTTCGGCTTGGTTCTTGCGAGTGTAATGAGGCTCGTCCTCTATGTCAAGTCGAAAAACAGGAAGAAATTTCGCCAGGGTGAGGAGTACGGCTCTGCCGTATGGGGCGGTGAAAAGGATATTGAGCCGTATATGGACTTATCCTGCCCCGAAAACAATGTAATTCTCACAAAGACGGAATCTCTGACAATGGGCAAACCCTCTGCACCGAAATTCGCCCGTAACAAGAACATTCTTGTTATCGGTGGTTCAGGTTCAGGTAAGACGCGCTTTTTCGTAAAGCCGAACCTGATGCAGATGCACTCCTCCTATGTAGTGACCGATCCGAAAGGCACGGTGCTTGTGGAGTGCGGAAAGATGCTCGAACGGGGCCGCCCGAAACGTGTGAACGGAAAAATCGTGTATCAGAAAACACATGATGGCAAGTACAAAAAGGACGATAAGGGAAAATATATCCCTGTTTATGAGCCGTACAAGATCAAGGTATTCAATACCATTGATTTTGCTAAGTCGATGCACTACAACCCGTTCGCATATATCAGCAGGAAGAACCGTGAGAAGGACATTCTGAAATTCGTGGAAGTGCTTATCAAAAACACTTCTTCCTCTCAGCAGCCGTCCGGCGATGATTTTTGGGTGAAAGCGGAGAAACTGCTCTATACTGCGTATATTGCCCTTATCTTTGCTATGTACCCCGAAGATGAATGGAACTTTGAAACGTTGATCGACATGATCAACAATTCGGAGTGCCGTGAGGACGATGAGGAGTTCAAAAACAGCATTGACCTTGAATTTGAGATCGTGGAGTGCTGGCTGAACGGCACAAAGCACGAAGATCCCGAAGTCATGGCTGATTACGGTGACATCTTTGAAACGAAACCCGATGCCGAACAACGGCGCTTGGGTGCATTTGCACTCAAACAATTCAAGGCTTACAAGTTGGCAGCAGGCAAGACGGCAAAATCTATCCTGATTTCCTGT
>JBJERD010000272.1:0-1769 GCA_051882095.1 Oscillospiraceae bacterium | reverse complement strand
ATCGCCGCTTAAAATATCATCCTTGCTGGTTTCGGTAAGAGTTGCAAGCACTCCGGCAAGGTTGTCAAGATTTTTCTCAAGAGTCTCTATCCTCTTGTCCGAGCCCTCAGCCGTCTCCTCCTTGCTTTCCGAGCTGTCGGCAGAGCTTTCGGCAGCCTTGCTGTCGGACTTTGAATCCTCGCTTTTGCTGCAGCCGCAGACGGAAGTCATAACAGCGCAGACGCACATTAACAGAATAAGCTTTTTCTTCATGTCGTTCATCCTTTCTGCATCATAGTTCTTATCTTTTCCGCAAGCTGTTCAGCGTTGTCGGAAATAATGAAAACAGCGTATCCGCCCGCTTCAAAAATCTGAGCATTTTCTATCTTGTCAAGCTCCTCAGGCTTGTAGCCCGTGAAATCCTGAATACGCAGCTGTTTTCTTGCCTCAAGAGCCTTCAAAGCATAAGCTGTGTCCCCGTCGGCAGGCTTTATCAGCGATATCTCGTCCGCAAGTCCGCCCGAATCCACATAAATAATGCCTCCGTCCGAAAGCTTGTCGATATCAAAGGAGTAAAGCTTCTTGCAGTTTTTCTTGAAGATATCGTCGTCAAAATAAGCCGAAGCGTTGAAGTTCACAGCTTCGTCGGCAGAGCTTATCTCCTGAAGAATATCCTTTGCGCTCTTTTCGCTTTCCTGTACCGAAGCGGCAGCCTGACTTTCCGTGCTTTCCGTACTTCCCGAGCTTTCCGCCTTGGCAGAAGAGCAGCCCGTCATTGCTGCCGAAGCTACGGCGGCGCATATAAGCAGGCTTGCTGCCCATAGTCGTTTGTTCATGATGTCATCTCTTTTCATTATTTTATGCAATCATTATAGCACGGTATTCTATGTAATTCAATGTAATAATATAACAAATAACGATTTCATTAAAGATTTTAAGAAACATTTAAGAAAGCCGGAAGAATGTTTTAAACATATGCTCTTAAAAATCCGACCAAACCGGATCTTTCGCAGCGCAGACGGTAAAAATATATAGAATTTTGTAAACAATTTCGTAAAGCTATTGAAAAAAACTCGGATATTTGTTATTATTAATAATATATTGTTTTAAATTTTTGATAAGGAGTAGAAAATATGACTAAAGAACAAATATGTATGCTTGCCGCTATAGTCGGATATCTGCTGTTTGTGCTGTATATCGGCATAAGATGTTCCAAAAAGAACAAAACGGTAGACGACTTTTATCTGGGCGGCAGAAGACTTGGACCGCTGGTCACAGCAATGAGCGCAGAGGCTTCGGATATGAGCAGTTGGCTGCTTATGGGACTTCCCGGAGTAGCCTATCTGACAGGAATATGCGACGCAGGCTGGACGGCTATAGGTCTTGCCATAGGAACATATGTCAACTGGGCGATAGTCGCCAAACGTCTGAGAAACTATTCTCAGCGCTGCTGCAATTCAATAACCATTCCCGACTTTTTCTCCAATCGTTACAGAGACAGTAAAAACATTCTCATGGGAATTGCCGCTATTATAATAGTAATATTCTTTATCCCCTATACAGCTTCGGGCTTTGCAGCCTGCGGAAAGCTGTTCGGAAGCCTTTTCGGTGCAGACTATCATGTTGCAATGATAATCAGCGCAATTGTTATAGTAGGCTATACCTGTATCGGTGGATTCCTCGCTGCCAGCACCACCGACCTTATCCAGAGCATAGTTATGACCGTTGCCCTGTTTATCGTGTTCGGCTTCGGTATATCGGTAGCAGGCGGCGTTGACGCAGTAGTGGAA
>JBJERD010000271.1:0-11667 GCA_051882095.1 Oscillospiraceae bacterium | reverse complement strand
CTTACAGATATGACGGCAAGAAGAACATACCCGGCGCTTGGAGCTATTACACGGTGAAAACGGCGAAATAAACGAAAAACGTCCTCCCCGAATTATCGGGGAGGACGTTTCAGTCTGTCGAAAAAGTATCATAAATTAAAGCGCAGGCTCAAGCCCGGCGCTAGAGGGCTTGCGAGGGGAAAAGTCTTGCTCGAAAAACTCGCAAGACTTCGGGGGCGAGGAGCCCCCTTGTCGCTCGCCAGATCAATATCCATATTTGCGCCGCTCAGCTGTTTTATCCTGTTGTCCATATTACGCCTCCTGCAAAATATTAAGCAAAGTTTTTTCGTGCAGATGCGCAGTCAGAGCTTAAAACGCCGCCTCAAATATAGAAACAACGTCCTCCTTTGTCAGCGGAACAAAGCAGCCCTCGCAGCCTGCCGCCGCCTTTTCAGCCATCTGCTCAAAGTGAGTCTTTTCGGTTATCCCCACCGCTCTCAGGTTTGCAGGCATTTTCATTGTTTCAAAGAAAAACTCCGCCGTCTTGTCGGCAGCCTTTGCGGCAACCTCCTCGTCGCTGCCCTCAAGACCCCATACGTTTCTGCCGTAAGCCGCAAGCTGTGCAGCCTTGGACGGGTCTTTTTTAAGTACAAAGCGCATCCATACGGGAGTAAGTATTGCAAGTCCCTCGCCGTGAGTGATGTCATAGAACGCCGAAAGCTCATGCTCCATTGGGTGAACGCACCAGCCCACGCCTGCTCCGCCGTCAAGAAGTCCGTTTATCGCCAGACTGCTTGCCCACATAAGATTTGCTCTCGCCTCGTAATTTTCAGGCTCTGCAAGAGCAACAGGACCGTACTTTATGCAGGTCTTCAGCACCGCCTCGCACATATTCGCCTGAAGCTGCGCTCCCTTTACGTTTGTGAAGTAGTTCTCAAAGGTGTGGCTCATCATATCAGCCGTTCCCGCCGCCGTCTGCTTTGGCGAAACGGTAAAGGTGTAGGTGGGGTCGAGTATGGACATAACAGGCTTTACAAGAGGACTTCCCGTGCCCCATTTTTCGTTCTTTGAAAGGTCGCTTATTACGGCGAACGCGTCCATTTCCGAACCTGTCGCCGACAAGGTAAGCACCGAATATACAGGCAGAGCAGCCTTTATTTTTCCGCCGTCAAGCACCAGATCCCACGGGTCGCCGTCATAACAAGCTCCTGCCGCAACTACCTTTGCGCAGTCGATAGCCGAACCGCCGCCGATGGCAAGAACCATGTCAATGCCGCCAAGCTTGCAAAGCTCCGCACCCTTGCGTACAGACTCAATTCGTGGATTAGGCTCAACGCCCGAAAGCTCCGTCACGGCAAGCCCCGAATCGGCAAGTATCTTCATTGCCTCATCGTACAAGCCGCTGCGCTTTATGCTTCCGCCGCCGTATACAAGCAGCACCTTGTCGCCGCTTTGCCTAAGCTCGGAAAGATGACTTATCTGCCCCTTTCCGAAATGAATGACTGTCGGGATAGAATGTGTGAAATTCTCCATTTTAAATACCTCCTCAGGTCTATGATATTACGTCACAAGAAAATATATTTCAATATAAACAGCACCGCCAGCACATACATGATAGGATTTATCTCCTTGTGCTTTTTGCATACCAGATTAATGATAACATAAGAAATAACGCCGATAGAAATACCCTCCGAAATGCTGTAGAACAGCGGCATTGCAATAATGCAGAGATATGCAGGGATAGCCGTTGTGTAGTTCTCCTCCGAAAGCTTCAGCTGAGAAATGTTGCTGAACATCAGAAAACCTACTATTATCAGCGCAGGAGCTGTGGCAAATGACGGTATCGCCGTGAATATAGGCGCAAACAGCATTGAGATAAGGAACAAAAACGCCGTGGTCAGCGAGGTGAGTCCCGTTCTTCCGCCCGCGGCAACGCCTGCCGACGATTCAACAAAGGTGGTGGTGGTGGAAGTTCCGAGTATCGCTCCCGACGTGGTGGCAATTGCGTCCGCAAGAAGCGCAGGCTTTATCTTGGGCAGCTTGCCTTCCTCGTCAAGCATATCAGCCTTTGCGCTCACTCCGATAAGAGTTCCCAGCGTGTCAAAAAGGTCTACGAACAAGAACGAGAATACTATCACAATGAAATTGAATATTCCCACTCCGCCAAGGTCTGCCTTGAAGCACTGACCGAATGTCTCGCCGAGCTTTGAAAAATCAGTCATTTCAAATGTCGGCAGCAGCGAATAGAATCCGTTATCGGGGTCGGGAGCATAAACACCTGCAAACTGGCATATTATACCCAGCACCCATGTCCCCAGAATACCGATAAGAATAGAGCCTTTTACCTTTTTGATATACAGCACCGCCGTAACAAAAGTACCGATAATGGCAAGCAGAGCGCATATTCCCGAGGTTCTGAAATTGTCGGTAAAGCTTACGATAGAAACAAGCGTAGCCGAGTTGCCTACCGTGATGCCTGCGTTTTGCAGTCCGATAAATGCGATAAACAGACCAATTCCCACCGAAACGGCGTTTTTCAGCGAAAAAGGTATGGCGTTGAATATCGCCTCCCGCACGTTGGTGAGAGAAAGCACAATAAAGATTATTCCCTCAACAAACACCGCCAGCAAAGCTATCTGCCATGAGTACCCAAAGCCGAGAACGACCGTATAAGCCATAAAAGCGTTAAGTCCCATTCCTGCCGAAAGAGCAAAGGGCAGATTTGCCATAAGCGCCATGCACACCGTACCGATAAAGGAAGCTATGCAGGTTGCAAGCAGAACTGCGGTAGGGTCCATTCCCGTCTCCCCCAGAACGCTGGGGTTTACCGCAAGGATATACGCCATTGTCATAAACGTGGTGATACCTGCGGTTATCTCGGTTTTTGCGTTTGTTTTGTTTTCTTTAAGCCTGAACAGCTTTTCCATCATTTCGATCATCCCCCTCATTGTATTCCGCTATGTATGGCAGATTGCGGAAGTATTCTCCGCAGTCAAGACCATAGCCTATCACAAAATAATCGGGAATAGTGAACAGCGCAAGGTCAGGCTCAAACTGCACCTTTCGTCTTGCAGGCTTGTCAAGCAGAGTCACCACCATAAGCGACAGCGGCTCACGCTCTTTGAGAAGCTCCACAACGTCCCTGAGCGTTCTTCCCGTATCAATAATATCCTCAACTATCACCACATGATATTTGCTGATATCCTGCTCCAGATCCATTGAAACAGTGACCTTTCCCGTTGACACCGTTCCATCGTAATAGCTTTTTGCGCACATAAAGCCTATCTCGCAGGGAACAGTAACTGCTCTGCACAGGTCGGACATAAACACGAACGCACCCTTTAAAATGCTCACCAACAGAATGGGCTTTCCGTCGTAAATGCCGTCTATCACGGCGGCGGCTTTTTTTATCGCCTCGTCGATCTCTTCCTTGGTGACGATTATCCGCTTGATTTTTTTATTGAACTCTTCCTTGCTGTTTATATTCATCTTTTCAAAGCTCCTTTTGCAAAATTTTTTACTTGTGTTCTTCAAGCCAGCGAGCCGCCGAATAAGCGAAAACTGCGCTGCCCGAAGCCAGAACGCTCTCATCAAACTTAGCCATTGGGTGGTGCTGGGGATAGCAGTAACCGTTTTCGGGAGTACCTGCCGCAAGCGCCAGCATTACAGACGGCACACGATGGCTGACATATGCAAAATCCTCCGAGCCTGCCGACTTTGAAGCTCCTCCGCCCATAGCGTTAAGCTCCGCAACGGTAAAAGCCTTGCCCTTTCCAAGCAATTCCTTCATGTATCTTCCCGCACATTCCGAAAGCGCCCCGTCGTTTACAAGAGTAGGACAGCCGCTGCCGAAAACCACCTCAGCTTTTGCACGAAAAGCCTCGGCAACCGCCGTTGACATCTCTGTTATCCTTTCCTTGATAAAAGCACGGGTCTCCTCGTCAAAGGTGCGTATGCTTCCGCCCATTGAAACGCTGTCGGGAATAACATTAGCCGCCGTTCCGCCGTTTATGGTACCCACGGTAAGCACAGCCTTTTCGCCCATTGCAAGCTCTCTTGCGTTTATCTCCTGCAATGCCAGAAGAATGTGCGCCGCCGCAGTAATGGGGTCTACTCCCGTGTTTGGCATCGAACCGTGACAGCCCTTGCCCTGCACTCTGATATCAAAATAATCCGCCGCAGGAGCGCTTACACCGGGAGCTGAAACTATCACCGTTCCTGCCTCAAAGGGCATTCCTGCCATAACGTGTATCATCATTGCAGCGTCAACCTTTGGGTTTTCAAGTATGCCTGCTTCAAGCATATCCTGTGAACCCTCAAATATCTCCTCAGCAGGCTGGAACATAAGCTTTACAGTACCCTCCAGCTCCTCCTCGTGAGCTTTGAGCAGTCTTGCCGCACCAAGCAGCATAGCCGTGTGCATATCGTGACCGCAGGCGTGCATATTCCCGTTTTTGGAAGCAAACTCAACGTCCGCCTGCTCTCTGACAGGCAAAGCGTCCATGTCGGCTCTCAGCAGAAAGACCTTTCCCGGCTTTTTGCCGCCGATAACAGCGGTAAGTCCGGCTTTTCCGCAGCTTTCGGGAGCAAGCCCCATACCCTCCAGCTCTCCTCTTACATATTGCAGAGTGTTTTTCAGCTCAAAGCCCGTCTCCGCATTGCTGTGGACGGTCCTTCTTTCTTCGACGAGAATACTGCGGATACCCTCCGCTTCTGCAAGTATTTTTTCTGCTTCCATAACAGTTGACCTCCCGATATAAAAACAAACATATCATCACAATTTTTCATTCTCAGCCATGTGAATATTCATCACAGCTGTTCAAATATTATTATAACACATAATATCCGTTTTTTCCAGTATACACGCTTTATTTTTTTTCACAATAGTTGTGCGGCATTTCCTTAACCGTCAGCGTGATATATAGCAAAAGGCTGCTGCAAGTCTGCCGAAATTTCAAAGATCTGCAATGCCTGCATCGCAGCGTTTCTCTGTAAATTCTCAGACTGTGCAACAGCCCCCGTTTTTGTCAAAAAATTCTGCTTAAAAATGACCGCTTGAACCGCCGTGAGATCTGCCGGAAGAGCTGTGATGAGAGCTGCTTCCGCCGCCGCCCGAGCTCTTTGGTATCGCACGCTTGCTGACCTTGTTGTAAAGGAACAGATCCTTGCTTTCGGTGATATGCATACTGTTCTTTTTGGTGTAATAAGAAGCCGCATACTGCTGCTTGACGCTTTTCAGCTGTCCTTTCATTATCGTTACCGCAATAAGAGCAACTATCACGCCGATAACTATTGATATCACCAGATGATATCCAAATCTGAACTCTCCCTTTGGCATATTGCCGCTGTCATAGGGAGCGCCGTTTTTTGCCTGTGTGATAAAATCATCGCACAGGTCTGCAAAGCAGTTGAAGGCTTCGTCATAATCGCCGTCGCTGAGATAAGGCTTGAACTGGTCTACCATGTAAGCCTGACCTGCGTCGGTAAAGGTCCTTATGCCCTCGCCGCAGGTGGAAATAGCCCAGTCTCTGTTCGCCATGCTGATAAGCAGCAGGATTCCGTCATGGTCAATGCCGTAGCCGTAGCCGTTGTAATCAAAAAAGTCATCGGCATAAGCTGTGGAGGACTTTCCCTCCAGAGAATCAACCGTAACGATAACAACGTCCATCTTCTGTCTTTCGCTTATCTCGTCAACCTTTTCAAGCAGAGCAGTCTCTTCCGAATCGGTGAGAAGATCGGCGTCGTCCACCACTCTCGGCAGAAGACGTTCATCGGGAAGCTCGCCTGCTGCCGATACGCCAAGCGCAAAGGACGAAACAGCTACAGCTGCCGCTGCAAGTAATGAAAACAATCTTTTCTTCATACTCTTCGCCCTCCCTTACAACAACCAGCCAAGATACTGGACAAGGAAAGCCAGAGCGCCCACTCCTGCGGCGATACCTGCGAACCATCTCCAGAAAGCCGATTTGTCCATAGGAAGATTTCCTACGAACTTGCCTGTCTGTCCGTTCATTGCAAAGGTGTATTTCTCGCCGTTCCAGCTTGTATTCAGTATCCACACGGGATACAGCGCATATTTTGATTTGCTGTTTGAAAGATTTATTGAGCTGTTTTCGGGAGTGACCGTAGCATATCCCTGCACAGTGTCCTTGAAAACCTGCTCGGTGCTGTTTTTGATACGCTGATTTGCCCTGTCGATGCTCTGCTCGGCAGTAACGTCGTATCTGTCTGCAAGATATCCCGACAGATAAGCGGTCTGGAAATCAACAGCGTCCTTGAAGTCAAACGGCTCTATTGACTCCATAAGGTCGTCAGCCATTTTTGACGAGCCGTCAACAGGAACTCTTTCAAAGCCTACGTTTCCTGCACGGGTAACGGCAAAAAAGCTTGTTTCGGTATAAACATAATCGCTGCTGCTCCATGTGCGCACCTTTGTGGCTCTGTAATGTATGTTTGCGTCAGCGTCTGCGTCAAACAGCCAGAAGGGAACATACACTCCCTTTATTTCGTCTATATGGTTCTGATCCTTGAAAACCTTTGGCAGAAGGATCTTTCCCTTGACGTGATTGGAAAGCGCCGCCTTTGCGGCATTTTTGTCCAGCTTGAAAGGAATAACATAATCGGGTCTTAAGTCTCCCGAGAATTTTCCCGTCATAACAACAGGGTTGTCGCAGTAAGGACAGGTTGACGCCGCAGTTTCCTTATCGACGATTATCTCGCCGCCGCAGGATTTGCAGATATAAACCGACATTCCGTCAGTTTCTCCATCATCCCATTGATTGCCTGCTTCTTCCTCCCAGGTCATATCATCGGGCTTCTGCTCTTTCAGAACGTCGTCGTAGCCTTTAAGCGTTTCCAGGTCGAACTCTGTGTCGCAGTAAGGACATTTCATCTTTTGCAGAGTACTGTCAAACTTGATCTCGCCTGAGCAGCACGGACATTTGTATTCAAGTAATACCGACATAATTGCACCTCGTTTCTATATTAAGAGCGTTAAGGAGCGGCGTTCCGACGGTCTTATCCGCCGGAACGAAATGCTCCGTTTTCATTTACGCCGATATATTACTGGATATCCTTATCGTCAAAAACATCTCCGCACTCAGGGCAGAACTTAGGAGGATTCTTAGGATCCTCAGGCTGCCAGCCGCACTTGTCGCAGCGATAGAGAGGTGCGCCCTCGGGCTTCTTAGCTCCGCAGTTCTGACAGAACTTGCCCTTGTTTACAGCTCCGCATGAGCAGCTCCAGCCCTCTGCGTCCGCAGGCTTGGGAGAACCACATTCGGGGCAGAACTTGCCTGTTGCCTCTGCGCCGCACTTGCACTTCCATGAATCTGCCTTTGCAGGCTCAGGCTTCTTTGCTCCGCACTCGGGACAGAATTTGCCGGTTACGGTCGCACCGCAAGCGCACTTCCAGCCGTCTGCGGGAGCGGTATTGGGAGCAGCTGCCGGTGCAGCCTGCTGCTGTGCCGCCTGCTGCTGAGCTGCCTGCTGAGCGCCTGCAGCGTACAGGTTCTGAGCAGCGCCGAAGCCGCCCTGTCCGCCCATGCCTACCATGCCCATGCCCATAAAGCCGGTCATAGCGCCTGCCGAGTTTCCTGCGGCGGTCTGCATAGCGTCTGCGGTGGCGTTTGTCATTCTTCCTGCCATCATAAACGGATTGGAGCCCATTGTTGCGGCGTCTTCCATCTCGTTTATCTTCTTCATGTCCTCCTCGGTAAGAGTGATGGGGTTAAGAGTGATCTTACCGATGGAGATACCTCTGGTCTCTATCCATTCCTGTCTCAGCGCATCGTCCATAGCAGCCTTCAGCTCTTTGGCTTTGTTGGGTATCTGTGCAGGCTTCAGCTCCAGCTCGGAAAGAGCGCCGAATGCAGGCTGAAGAGCGTCGATAAACTCAGATTTGAGCTGAGCGTCTATCTGATCTCTTGTAAACTCGTTCTCAACGTTTCCGCAGAGTCTGGTGTAGAACAGCAGCGGGTCGGAGATAAGATAGGTATATCTTCCGCTGCAGCGTACCTGTACCGTTCTGCTCATGCCTATGCGCTTGTTTACCACCTCAAACATGATCGGACTTTTTGTTCCGAACATATTATCCATGATCTCCTTGGTGTTGAAGTAATAAACACGCTGATCCTTAGCGGTATCGCCGCCGAAGGTGAAACGCTTGCCTATAGTCTTGAAGGTGTCAACAATGCCCTTGCCCAGACCGCCGCAGAAAATGCTCGGCTCTGTGGAAGTATCATATGTAAACTCGCCCGGCTCGGCGCAGACCTCAACGATCTTTCCCTGCTCAACGATTATCATGCACTGACCGTCAGCAACAGCCACAAGCGATCCGTTTGAAATGATGTTATCGTTGCCCTTTGTGTTTGACGATCTTCCGCTTATTCTCTTCTGACCTTTTCTCATCAGAACATTGTTAGGAAGTGAGTCACAGTAGAAAAATTCCTTCCATTGATCTGCCATTGCACCGCCGGCAGCACCGGCAATAGCCTTAATAAGTCCCATTAGGTAAAACCCCTTTCATTTTTTGGTTTAGGCAACACCCCACGGCAACAGCTGTGCGGTTCAGCCTTTATATTCCGGCGGACTGACGTCCGCAGATTTACATAAACTAACTTTCTCCGCCGCCCGACGAGCCTTTTCTGCTCTGCGGCATAACGTCCGAATTTCTTCTTGAATACGGATTTTTATTTTCATGCTTCGGCTCGGTGGAGTTTGCAAGCCTTGAAGCCAGACTAAGAAGCCCCATTGTTATGGCTACCCAGAGCAGCCATGCGGCAAGTGCGGCAACAAACAGCCATATCGACCAGCCCAGTATAAAATGCAGCGCAAGCAATATCCACGCTGGGATCGACCATTCGAGATTTATAAGCAGATTTATCACCAGATAAAGCAGAAAATTGCTCGTTCTTTCAGAACGTCTCAAACGGTCTCCCTCCCTTTAAGGCTGTGCGGATATCTTTTTCTGCGCCTTCGCCTTGTACATTCTTTCGTCGGCAGCCTTTATCATCTGGTCAAGTGAAACAAGCCGTGATGAATGTATGCTGAATGCTCCGCAGCTGCATCCTATTTTATAAGGAAGTCCGCTTTTGCAGTTGTATTTATCAAGATATCCGTCTATCTCGTCCATAAATTTCTTTACCTCGTCACCGTCACGGTGAGAGATTATCACGCAGAATTCATCTCCGCCCATTCTTGTGCATACGCTGCCCTCGGGTACGGCGCTTTCTATTGCCGCAGCGCACTGCATTATGGCATTGTCGCCTGCTTCATGTCCGTAGCCGTCGTTGACCTTTTTGAGCCCGTCAACATCGGCGCAGATTATAGTCACCCATTCGTCCTGATCCTTAGCCCTGTCAAGCACATCGTAGCCCAGCCTCTTCATTCCTCTGCGGTTATAAAGCCCCGTCAGAGGGTCTCTCATATAGAGATTTTCAAGCTCGTTCACAACACATTCAAGCTCGTTGTTCATATAAAAGCTTCCTGCGTTATTGCTTATCGACATTATCCATGTGGAAAACAGATCTCCCGCTTCGCCCTGTATCTTTGAAGGCTCATACGCCAGATATCCCAGTATCCTGTTTTTGAAATGAAGCGGCGAAAAAGCCATTATGACCGCATGGTCGCCGTCAAGAAAATTCTTCTCGGGAATAAGCTCCCTTGACGGAAAATCCGTTCCCACCGCAACGCTGCTTCCATAGCAGAACATTGATATCATTGTATCTGATATCCTTGTGCAGACCTGCGCCTCGCTGTCGCAGTCATAGCCTTGTATCTGCTGCTCCACCTCTGAGCATATGCAGGCATAAAGCTTTTCCAGACCGAAAAACTCGGAGCCCTTTTCAAGGCTTTTATACAGCTGCACCGAATTTTCGGCGCTTGCAAAGCTTGCGTTAAGGTCGAGAATATATCTGTTGAACTCTTTGTAGCGGTTAAGTATCCCATATCTTTCCTGATAAAATTGTCTGCTTTTCGTATTGCCGAGAGGTACGCAGCCGCAGGACTGACCTTTCACCAGCATAGCGTCCACATAAGTATTATGAGCAGTATCATCTCCTGCAAAAATTGCCGCCAGCACATTGACAGCTTCTTCTCCGGCGGTCTGAAAATCCTGCTTGACCGTAGTCACCGAAGGCGAGTAATAATCGCAGTCGCCTATAGCGTCAAAGCCTGTAACGATAATGTCGTCGGGTATGCTGTAGCCGTGTGCTTTAAGACAGTCCATACAGAAAAACGCCATTGTGTCGTTAGCGCAGACGATAGCCTGCGGCAGCTCGCCCGAAGCTATAAACTGCTCGGTACACTCATACGACTTTTTCCAGAACTCTCCGTAAGCCACTCTTTCCTCTTCAAAGGGGAGCCCATGCTCTTCAAGCACCTTTCTGTAAGCGCTCAGACGTTCCTCCGACTGAGCATTGTTCTTGAATCCCGAAATGAAATTTATCTCGGTGAGACCGTGGTCTTCCACAAGATGTCTCACCACCGCCTCCATAGCGTTTTTATTGCTGAGAATAATATTCCTGCTCAGATCGTGACAGAGGTCGTTCACATTGACAACAGGTATTCCTGCCTGTTCGGCTTTTTCGCAGACGTCAAAAAGGATGGATTCGTCCAGTATGGAATCGCCGAAAATAACGATACCGTCAAGCAGGCTGTAATTGATAAGGTTATATATCTCCGTTTCGCCGTGGACAACATCTTCCGACAGCTTTATATCAAGATTAAGCTCGGGTCTTCTCATGAGATTGGAAAAAACAAGAATGTTTATATCAAGCTCCATGCAGCGCTTGTAAACGCCGTAAACAACACGGCTCTCACATTCCCAGTCATAGCCTGTAACGCAAATAGCTATAGTCCTGCGCTTCAACTCTGTCACCCCTTTCCATGATATTCCCGACACCTTGCCGACAGTAGTTTCAATGCTATTCCAAACCGCCTGCTGACAGCAGAGTCATACACTAAGAATATTATAGCATAATAACGGGTAAAATGCAATAATTTTTTTAATTTTTTGTGAGTTTTTTGTCTATAAAGCCGCAAAACAACCTGACGCTCCCCACGGGCGGCGCAAAGCAGTCATAAAAGGCGGCACAGGACAATATAAATGTACAAAATACAGGACGTGGCTGACAGGCGTCCGGAAAAGAGGGAAAATATGTTTATAAAAACCATCAAAGTCAAAAAGCCTGCCGTTGCGCTGGCTGCGGCGGTGGCGATAATACTGTGCATAATAGTTGTTATCGCCGTGATAATCGGACTAATGGGAAAGCCCACGGTCTACACGCTCAAAACCGAAGCCCAGCGGCAGGAGTTCATGAGATCAATGGGCTGGGAGGTATCGGAAGAGTATCTGGAATGCAGAGTAGTGACCATACCCGAAGAGTGGAACGACGTGTACGAGGAGTACAACAAGCTCCAGAAGGAGCAGGGCTTCGACCTTGAAAAATACAAGGGCAAGACCGTTGAGGTATATACATATCAGGTGTATAATTATAAGGGTCATGAGAACAAGGACTGCATGGTGTGCAATCTTATGATATGCGACGGTGTTCTCATCGGCGGCGACGTATGCTGCACCGAGCTTGACGGCTTTATGCAGGGGCTTAAAGCTGCCGGGTAGCAGGGGCTGGCAAAAATTAAAGCGCAGGCTCAAGCCCGGCGCTAGAGGGCTTGCGAGGGGTCAAG
>JBJERD010000270.1:0-11687 GCA_051882095.1 Oscillospiraceae bacterium | reverse complement strand
CGCAATAGAGGGAGCTGTGCAGGGGATACCCAAAAGGGAGATATCCGCTGAGAGAAAAGCGGAGCTGAAGAGATTTTTTGACGG
Source organism: Oscillospiraceae bacterium (assembly GCA_051882095.1). GTDB lineage: Bacteria > Bacillota > Clostridia > Oscillospirales > Ruminococcaceae > FB2012. The sequence continues at coordinate 11,603 of JBJERD010000270.1, read as the reverse complement.
ATTATGAGGACAGATTCATGGAAAACTATGTATATATGTACGGAATGGTGATGTCAACGCTGAGTATGCGGCTTTGCGGAGAATATCCCCCTGCTGATTGTTATGCGGAGGTTGCGGAGAAATATCATCTGCTGGGCGGTGAAACGGGTACCGCTGCGGCTGTGCTTTGCAGTCTGGGGGTAAAGGTAAAGCTGGGCGGTTCTCACACGGGCAATCTGAACAGAAAGCTTATCGAGGATTATTTTGCGGACAAGTCCGCCGACACAGGTGAGCTTGTACACGAGGATTTTGACGGGATAATAGACTGTGTGATGATAGACAAGAACACACGCACCTGCTTCGGAGAGTTCGGCAGGCATTTTTCAAGGGAGAAGCCTTTTTATGAGCCTCCCTGCGAGGAAAGCGTGGCAAATGCCGTATGCGTTGGTGCAGACCCGTTTTTCGGAGATGATATCGCAAGGCTTGCTGTCAGATATTCAAAGCCCTATGCGACTATCGACTGCCGCCATGACAGCTATATGAACGCACACTGCGAGATAAACGCAGTTTCGCATCAGTATATCGACGACAACTACAAGGGTATGAGCTATGAGCAAGTGTTCAGGCTTTACACCGACTGCACAGACGGTCTTGTTATTTTTACTCTTGGCGAAAAGGGTGCGATGTATGGCAGAAAAGGCTTTGCGCCAAAGTACTGCGACGGCTTCAAGGTCGATGTGGTTTCAACTCTCGGTGCGGGGGACTCCTTTAAGGCAGGAACGGTCTATGGTATGTACAAGGGAATGAGCGACGACGATATTGTGAGATATGCCTGCGCTGTTGCAGCGGTGGCTTGCTCAAAGTTCCCGATACCGCTTGCACCGCCTGTTATCGGCGAGGTAGAGGCGCTGGTGGGTTCTGTGTAAAACGACTTGCAGGAAAACGAATGTTATATAAAAAACGGAGGTAATAAAAATGTCATTTGATTTTAAGGATATCAAGGGTAATCTTGAAAAGGCTAAGGACAAGGCAATGGACGTGGCTACTAAGGAAAATCTTGAAAAGGTGAAGGACAAGGTCAAGGAAGTTGCTACTAAAGAAAACATTGAAAAGGTAAAGGACAAAGCCGAAGACCTTTTTGAAAAGGGCAAGGATCTTATTGAAAAGAAAAAGGATAAGAAGTAAACGGAGTTTATAATGAATACTTTTTTACACGCTGAAAATCTTAATTTTTCATATATCAACGAAATGGAAGAGCCGCCTGTGAAGACACAGGTGCTCAAGGGGATAGACCTTGACATCAAAAAAGGCGAGTTCGTGGCTGTTCTGGGGCATAACGGTTCGGGAAAATCAACTCTTGCAAAGTGCTTCAACGCCATAAACATTCCCGAAAGCGGAGTAGTTACGGTGGACGGTCTTGACACGGCAAAAGAGGAAAATCTGCTGCCCATACGCAAAAGAGCCGGTATGGTTTTTCAAAATCCCGACAATCAGATAGTGGCTACTATCGTTGAGGAGGACGTTGCCTTTGCTCTTGAAAATATGGGAGTTGAGCCAGCCGAGATACGCCGCAGGGTTGACGAGGCTCTTAAAACGGTGGGAATGTACGAATACCGTTTGCACGCTCCCCACAAGCTTTCGGGAGGTCAGAAGCAGAGAGTAGCTATCGCAGGGATAATCGCAATGCGTCCCGACTGTATTCTGCTTGACGAGCCGACTGCCATGCTTGACCCAAAAGGCAGAGCGGAGGTCATGAAGACCATAAAAATGCTCAACAGGGAAAGCGGAGTTACCATTGTGCTTATAACTCACTATATGGAGGAAGCCGCTCAGGCGGACAGGGTGGTTGTTGTTGACGGCGGAGAGATAGTTATGGACAACGCTCCGGGAAAGGTGTTTGCTCAGGTGGAAACTATGAAAAATCTGGGGCTTGATGTTCCGCAGGTGACTGAGCTTGCTTACGGGCTGAAAAAGGCAGGGTATGATATTTCCACCGAAATAATCAGCGAGGACGACTGCGTTGAGGCGGTGGCCGGGCTGCTGGCAGAGAAAATGGGGAAAACAGTCGGCTGACGGGTTTCTCACCTGCAATTCAAACAATTTTCTTGAAATCTACACAAAGCTGTGGTATAATATTACGATATCATAAGCTTACCGGCGGCGTTTGCTGACGCTGCAATTTGTTATATAAAGGAAAGTAAAAATGGCTGTTATCAAAACGGAAAACTTATCTTATGTTTACGGCGAGGGTACGCCCTTTCGCAAGGTCGCTGTGGACAATGTTAATATTGAGATAGACGAGGGGGAGCTTGTGGGAATAATCGGGCATACCGGTTCGGGCAAGTCAACTCTCATTCAGCATTTCAACGGTCTTTTGAAACCTACCTCCGGCAGAGTGCTTATTGACGGCGAGGAGCTGTGGGCGGATAAGGCAAGGCTGAGACCTATCAGATTCAAGGTGGGACTGGTTTTTCAGTACCCCGAATATCAGCTTTTTGAGGAGACCTGCTACAAGGACATTGCTTTCGGTCCGAAAAACATGGGTCTTGACGAGCAGGAGATCGACAGGAGAGTTAGGGAGACCGCAAGGCTTGTGGGACTTTCTCCCGAAATTCTTGACAAGTCGCCATTTGAGCTTTCGGGCGGTCAGAAGCGGCGTGTGGCTATTGCGGGAGTAATGGCTATGGAGCCAAAGGCGCTTATTCTCGATGAACCTACCTCGGGACTTGACCCAAAGGGAAGAGAGCAGATCCTGGGGCTTATCAGAGAGTATCATCAGGAGAAGAAAAACACGGTAATGCTGGTGTCACATTCAATGGAGGACGTTGCCAAGAACTGCTCAAAGATACTGGTGATGAATTCGGCTAAGGTTTTCTGCTACGACACCCCCGTCAATGTTTTTCACCGCTCGGAGGAGCTGGAAAAGATGGGTCTGGCGGTTCCTCAGATAACAAGAGTGTTCAATCGTCTTGCCGCAATGGGATTTGATCTCGGAGAGGACGTTTACACGGTTGAATACGGCAGAAAGCTGCTGCTTAAGGTCTTGTCGGGCGAAAGGGAGATAAACGCCTGACCGTGTACGTTTAGTTCCCTGTGGGGAACAAAGTTTAAAGAGGAGGATGTACCTTTGTTAAAGGATATCACTATCGGACAGTATTTTCCGGGCAGGTCGCCCGTTCACAGAATGGACCCAAGGGTAAAGCTGGTGCTGACTATTGCTTATATAGTCATGCTTTTCATGTCGCAGAGCATTTACGGTCTGCTGGTGGGAATAACGTTTACCGTTCTGGCATTTGCGGTTTCAAGGATACCGTTCAAGATGATGCGCAAAAGTTTGAAGCCTATTGTGCCCATTATCATATTCACGGCGCTGCTCAATCTGTTTTTTGTGCGGACGGGCGATGTGCTGTGGGAGTTTTATTTCATCAAGATAACAAGAGAGGGCGTTCACACGGCGGTGTTTATGACAATAAGGATAATCTGCCTTATAGTGGGAACGTCGCTGCTGACATACACTACCTCGCCTATAGAGCTGACCGACGCTATCGAAAGGCTGCTTTCGCCGCTGAAAAAGATAAAGGTGCCGGTACACGAGCTTGCTATGATGATGACCATTGCGCTGAGATTTATACCTACTCTTATCGAGGAGACCGACAAGATAATGGCGGCTCAGAAGGCGAGGGGAGCGGATATGGAAACAGGCTCGGTGATACAGAGGGCGAGGGCGCTCATTCCTATTCTGATACCGCTGTTTGTTTCGTCATTCAGAAGAGCTGAGGAGCTGGCAATGGCTATGGAGTGCCGCTGCTATCACGGCGGAGAGGGAAGAACAAGAATGAAGCAGCTGAAAACGGGAGCTGTTGACTATATTGCAATAGCTGTGACTGCGCTGTTTATCGCAGCGGTTGCGGTGATAAACAGTCTTACTTAGGGGGGGATCTCAATGAATTTTGCCGATTTGGGTCAGGACGAGAAGATACAGCGCCTTGAAGGAAAGGTGCGCAGACTTGAGAGAAAGCTTAACGGGGGTAATGAAATGTCAAAGATAATCAAGGATATTGTAGGAATGGAATGTGTTATTGACGGAGACAGCTTCTATGGAGAAAGATGCACGGTTTTAGAAGCTGACGATGAATGGATAAAGGTAATTGAGCATCACAAGAAAGAGGATGTTACAAAAATAATACGCATTGATTCTATTGAAAACATTACGCTTAAATAAGGAAAGTATGAGAAATATTTTAGTGAAAATGGCATACAACGGGGCGGCTTATCACGGTTATCAGCGGCAGAACAACGCTTATACCGTGCAGCAGGCTGTTGAGGAGGCTTTGGAGCAGCTGACGGGTCAGAAGATAACCATTGACGGCTGTTCAAGGACGGACACGGGAGTTCATGCAAGGGAGTATTATTTCAGCTTTAAGCTTGATTCCACAATTCCGTGCAGGGGTCTTGTGATGGGGCTGAACAACAAGCTTCCCGACGATATTGCCATACTTGACTGCTTTGACGTTTCTCCCGATTTTCATGCAAGATACTGCTGCAGGGGGAAGGAATACGAATATATCGTACATAACAGCGAGATAAAGGACCCTTTCTATAAGGATACGGCTTACCGCAGTTGGTATCACATTGACGCAGAGGCTCTTGACAGGGCGGCGCAGGACTTTGTGGGCGAACATGACTTCAAGGCGTTCTGCTGCACCGACTGCGACAAGGAGAACACGGTAAGAGAAATTTATTATTTTCATGTGAGAAGAGAGGGAGAGCTTGTTATCTTCAACGTGGCGGGAAGCGGTTTTCTTTACAACATGGTGAGGATAATGGTAGGCACGCTGCTTTACATCGGCGAGGGAAAAATCCCAGCCGACGGGATAAAGGATATTCTCAAAAGCAGGGACAGAACAAAGGCAGGTAAGACTGTTCCGCCTCAGGGACTGTATCTTAACAAAGTTTTTTATGATGAAGGATTTGACTGCAAGTGAAAAAAGATGATAATAAAAACGAACAGACCATAATTTTCAGCAGGATAGATCCTGCCGACAGGGACGATTCTGAGGACGACAGAGATTTTGCTCTTGAAAGGACTCAGGAGATAAAGCACATAAAGTCAAGCTTACCCGACGACGACTTTTATGACGAGTATGAGGATGAGCAGCCAAAAAAGGCTAAAAAGTCAAAGAAAAAGCGCAAAAAGGACAGCGCTGACGACAACACCGTCAACATGACGGATATAAGAGCCGCCAGAAAAAAGGAAAAGGTACACCGCAGGCTGAAAAAGCTTATAATAATAGTTATCATTCTGCTGCTGGGAGCGGGCGTTTATATTACCAGGGGCATCTGGGTGCCAAAGCTGGAGGGTATTCTTGACAGACCTCACGATACCATTGTAAACGACGGCGTTACTCAGACGGGAAATTTTCCTATCAAGGTGGAGGAAAGCTCGGCTAATATTATAAGAAGATTGGATAACAATATCATAATAGCCGACGGAGGACACATTTATTATTACGACGAAAACGGAAAGCTGAGGGATACTGTTTATCACAGCTTCGGCAATCCAATGATAAAAACCGCAGGAAAGCGTATTTTATGCTTCGACAACGGCGGAAACACTTTCAGAGTATACAACAAGAGCGGCGAGGTTTACGAGAAATCAATTGAAGACCAGATAATCTATGCCGATATCGCTCAGAACAGCAATGTGGCGGTGATAACTCAGACGGAAAAGTATGTTGCCTGTCTGACTATCTTTGATTCAAACGGTACCGAGATATACCGCTGGAGCTGCGGTCAGAGGATAATGGCGGTAAGCTTTACCGACAACGGCGACGGCTGTTATATAAGCGCATTTTCCGCCGAGGACGGCGAGGTGGTGTCGCAGATATACTATATCGAGTTTGACAGCACCGAGGAGCTTATGAAAAGCGACAAGCTGAACGGTCTTGTGCTTGATATCTGTGAAAACGACAACGGAAATCTCTGGGCGGCAGGCGACGGAGCGTTTTATATGCTGGACAAAGACGGTAAGCTTATTGACAGCTATGAATACGATTCGGACATGACTTCTTTTGATATGAACGAAAAATGCGCTGCTGTGGTGTTTGAGGGAGTATCTCACGAGTCTATGACCGTTGCACTTTTCGATTCGGACTCGGACAACGTTCAGCCGAAGACGATAGAGTGTGATTCGGGCAGCCCCAAAAAGGCGCTGTGCGACGGCGACAGGGCGTTTATTCTCAGCTCGTCTTCTCTTGACGCTTACGACGGAAAGGGGAATCTGCTTGCTACGGCGGCGGTATCGGCTGACTACAGCGACTTTGTTTTCTATAATGACGCTGTGTTCTTTATCGGTCCGAGAGAGGTAAACAAGATTCTGTTCCAGACCTGATACTTTTGAAAGGACGGGATATATGGCTTTGGCACTTGACATCGGAGTTGTGGCTATCATCCTGATAGCGGCGGCTTCGGGTTATTACAGAGGCTTTGCGAAATGCGCAGTAAAAATGCTGGGCACGGTGGTATGCATCGTTCTTGCGCTTATAGCTTCGGAGCTTGCCGCTAATGCGGTTTATGAGAAATTTGTTGTTCCAAGAATAGAAAGCGCCGTGAAGGAAAAGCTGGAGGGCTTTGATATTACGGAGACGGTGAGGACAGAGCTTCAAAAAGCGGGATATGAGATAGACATTACCGACGAGCAGCTGAGAGAGGCGCTTGGCGACAGCGGAGATATCCCGGCGGCGGTGGCGAGGACTGTTGAAAACGGCGGAATGACCGCTGACGAAGCCGAAGAAATAAAGGCGGAGCTTGATAAAATGCTTAGCACCGATTTTGCTGCGGAAGTCTTCGCCGAAATGGGGCTGGACGAGCCTGAAAAGCTGGCGGAATACATGGAGCTTTCAGACGGGAAGATATATGATACCGTGAGGGCGCTGGCTTCGGAAAACGGTTCTGAGGCTGCGGCAGAATACATCACAGGCAACGTGATCGACTCGTTTGCGGTCACGGCGGTAAGGTGGGTGCTGTTTATCATAATTCTTATCGTTGCGGAGTCGGTGCTTTCTATAGCTCTGGCAATTACGGGAGTATTCAATCACATTCCCGTTGCAGGAGGAGTCAACAGGTTTTTCGGACTGCTGCTGGGAGCGGCAAAGGGCTTTTTGTATGTTTTTCTGCTGGCGTTTATGCTGGCGGCGTTTGCGGCTCTTGAAAACGCAGGGGATAATGTTATTAACGTTGATTTTATCCACGATACGCATATATTCAAATATATATATTATATAGTAGAAAATTCTGACTGAAGAAAGGAACAAAAATTATGATGATGTGTTCACGATGCAAAAAAAGACCTGCCGTTGTGTTCATTTCACAGATGAACTCGACAGACCCTTCTCACAAGCACAGCGAGGGGCTTTGCCTTGTCTGCGCTAAGGAGCTGGGGATATCGCAGGTCGATGAGTATATGAAGCAGATGGGCATAAGCGATGAAGAAGTTCAGGCTATGTCCGATCAGCTTATGGAGCTTACCGACGGAAACGACTTTGAGCTGGGCGGAAGCGGCACGATGCCAAGCTTTTTAAGCAGTCTTTTCGGGGGAGATTCGCCTGCAATGAAGCCGAGGAGCGGAGCTTCTTCCGAAAGCAATGCGGAGGGGAAGAAGGAGAAAAAGAAAAAGCTGAAATTCCTCACCAACTACTGCACCAATCTTACTCAGCGTGCAAGAGAGGGCAAGCTTGACAATGTTATCGGCAGAGACAAGGAGATCTCAAGAGTTATACACATTCTTTCACGCAGACAGAAAAACAACCCCTGTCTGATAGGCGAGCCGGGTGTTGGTAAGACTGCCATTGCCGAGGGTATTGCACAGAAGATAGTCAGCGGAGACGTGCCTTTTCACATCAAGGACAAGGAGCTTTATCTGCTTGACCTGACTGCGCTTGTGGCAGGAACTCAGTTCAGAGGTCAGTTTGAAAGCCGCTGCAAGGGTCTTGTGGAGGAAGTAAAGAGCGAGGGCAATGTTATCCTCTTTATCGACGAGGTACACAATCTTGTGGGCACGGGCGACAGCGAGGGAACAATGAACGCTGCAAACATCTTGAAGCCTGCGCTTTCAAGAGGCGAGGTGCAGGTCATCGGCGCTACCACCTTCAAGGAATACAGAAAGTACATTGAAAAGGATTCGGCGCTGGAAAGACGTTTTCAGCCTGTGACCGTTTCGGAACCGACTGTGGAGGACACGGTGGGAGTTCTGGAGGGAATTGCGAAATACTACGAAAAGCACCACAGAGTAAAGGTGTCAAAGGACTGTCTGAGAAAATGCGCCGTGCTTTCGGAGAGATACATCAACGACAGATTCCTGCCCGACAAGGCTATCGACCTGCTTGACGAGGCGTGTGCCGTTGCCAGCATAAGAAGTCCCGAGCTGGAGGAGTTTGACAAGCTGAATGAGGATCTGCACACACATCAGAAGCTTGTTTCGGACTACGAGGCCACGGAAAACCCCGATTATGAGATTCTTGCCACCGAAAAGGCGGAGATAATGCGCATTGAAAACCGTCTTAAAGAGGTTGAGGAGATAATAAAGGATATTCAGGTGACTGATGAGGATCTTTCAAAGGTCATCGAGCTGTGGACGGGTATTCCTGCGAACAAGATAGTTGAAACGGAATATGAGAAGATACGCAATCTGAAAAATGCGCTGTCTGCGAGAGTCATCGGTCAGGAGGAAGCTGTTGACAAGGTGGCAAAGGCGATAAAGCGCACTAGGGTTCAGCTTTCAAAGCGCCGCAGACCGGCTTCATTTATATTTGTGGGTCCTACGGGAGTAGGAAAGACGGAGCTTGTAAAGGCTCTGGGCGAGGAGCTTTTCGACGCAACAGAGCCGCTTATCAGAGTTGATATGTCGGAGTTTATGGAGAAGCACTCGGTATCAAAGCTTATCGGCTCACCTCCGGGATATGTTGGCTTTGACGAGGCTGGACAGCTTACCGAAAAGGTTCGCAGAAGACCTTATTCGGTAGTGCTTTTCGACGAGATAGAAAAGGCTCACCCGGACGTAATGAACATAATGCTCCAGATACTTGACGAGGGAAGCATAAGAGATTCTCAGGGCAGGTCGGTATCATTTGAGAACACTGTGATAGTGATGACCTCAAACGCCGGCTCATCGGACAGAGACACGGGAGTAGGCTTCAACAAGACTGACGCACAGGTTTCCCACGACAAGGCTATGAAGGCTCTGAGAGAATTTCTGCGCCCCGAATTTCTTGGAAGAGTTGACGAGATAGTGGTATTTTCTCCGCTGACGGAGGAAAACTACGCTCAGATAGCAGGACTTATGCTTGACGAGATGAAAGAGCCGCTTGGCGAGAAGAACATTACACTTTCATATGACGACGAGGCGCTAAGGCTGATCGCCAAGAAGTCATACGGCAAAAAGCTGGGGGCAAGAGATATTCGTCATGTGATAAGAGACGAGGTAGAGGACAAGATAGCCGAGGCGCTTATCGACAAGGGCGAAGGCTCGGTGACTGCGCTTGCTCTTACCGCTCGTGACGGCGAGCTTGCGGTGGATATGATATAAAAAAAGGACGGTGAAAACCGTCCTTTTTTGTGTGCAGGGGACGACGTCTCCGATGTACCGTGTGCAACTGAATTTGCCTGTTGCACTATCAGAAGATCACAGAGAAACGGGTCGATGCGGCATCGACCCCTACAGCATGAATAACTGTAGGGGCTGGCGTCCTCGACAGCCCGAAACACGCATTTTTCTGTACACAAATATCGGGACGTCGAGGACGCCGTCCCCTACACAAACGACAGCTGAAAATGCAAAGAATTACGGTGCGATGTAAAGAAACGGCGTTTGTTCTGTAGGCAATAAAAAACGGCTTTCATGAACCCATGAAAGCCGTTTTGATATTGTTTTTGATTAAGGAACAAGCTCGCTTGAATGGTCTTCTGCTTTGCTTGATGAATCATCAGCTGCGCTTGACTCGTCCTCTGCCTTGCTGGAAGAATCGTCAGCCTTGCTTGATGAATCGTCGGTGCTGCCCGGCTTTATTTCATAAGCAGAAACACTGCCGTTCTTTACTACGTCCTTGATAAGGTCTTTGAGCGTTTCTCTGCATGAAGTGGTCACATAGTCGCCGTAAACTGCGTTTCCTTCAGCGTCGATATACGGGTTATCTGTTCTGAACGAGAGGAAGAAGGTCTGTGTAGACTTATCTTCAAGCTTTACGGTTACCTTGTAGATCTTGTAAACAAACAGCTTGTTGTCATATTTGGAAAGCTTGCCTTCGTCGAAGCCTCTTACAACTGAAATGTATGTTGCTGCCTCGCTTACGTTTTCAAAGCTCTTGATATCATCCTTGAAGCTGACACCGGCACAATATGAACTACCAGTGTAGTCTTCCTTAAAGTACTTGAGCTCCTGGTCAAAGAGAGGCTTAAGCTTCAGATAATCCTCATATGCTGTTGTTGATGTGAAGTAATGAGGATATCCTTCGTCCTCAATTGTGATAGTCTTGTAAACATAGCCGTCTTCATCAGGTGTGTCGGCTGACTTATAGCCTTCATTCTCCATATATGAAGAAACGTATGCTCTTACCTTTACACTGTCACCCACTGTAAATTTCTGATTGTATTCTACGTCCATAAGAGAGAAGCTTACATAGGATTTTACTACTTCGGGACAGCCTTCATAGTCTACTCCGTCAAGATAGAGGTATGGGAAAGCTCCGTTAGCCTTGATCTTGATTCCTTCGAATACGTCGATCGCTGTCGGTTCGCTGAGTCCTTCAACTACGAACTCCTTCTCGCTGCTGATGTCGTCAACCATATATACTTTATCCTCATATGTAAAGTATCTTCCCGATTCAGGCTCCTTGGGGTCGATGTAATCAAGATCCGTGACAAGTGAAACGTCAATATATGCGCTCATAGTTACCGTGCCGCCGTTTGAAAGCTCATAGTTGCTTGTCTGACCGCTGTAGCTGACAAAAGGATATTTCTCGGATTTGTAAGCGTATGAATACTCTCCGTGACCGTCTACGCCGCTGAATTTTACCTCAAATCCGTCGAACATATCAAGCTGCTCGGCTTCCTTAAGACCCTTTACTTCAACCTCAAACTCGGTGTTTGTGAGCTTGATGTTCTCTTCTTTGAGCTCTTCCTCGTCGTATTCAACGGTGCAAGTGATCTTGTCTCCGTTTGAAAGACCTTCGTCATCGGAAAGGTCGAGGGTTATCTCATATTCGCCAGTCTTTTTGTTCTTTTTCAAAAGAACGTCACGCATATCCTCGGCTTCGCTCTTATCCTTAGCCTTTGTATATGCCTTCAAAAGCGTTTTCTTATCTTCAGAGAAATAATCGCTGTACTCGATCTCCTCATCGTCCTCGCCCATGAGCTCGGCATAAAGCGCATCGAAATCATCTTCGCTTGGCGGACAGTTGAGAACTGCGGTACATTTTCCGTTTCCGTTTACACCTGTGAACTCGATCCTGAAAAGATCCTTTGCGTCGATCTTCTGATACTTTGTCAGGTTCATGATTATTACTATTGCAACGATGATAACTACTAAAGCACACGCTGCAATAAGGATAAGTCCCTTTTTATCCTTCAAT
>JBJERD010000269.1:0-1795 GCA_051882095.1 Oscillospiraceae bacterium | reverse complement strand
ATAACAGTGTTGTTTCCGCTGTCTTTTTCGGAATCGGCGGCAGAGGAATCAGCCGTGCTTGCTGTGCTGTCAGCAGCGGAGGATTCTTCGACAGATGATAACTCTTCCTCTATAGCAGGTTCTTCAGCAGGGTCGTTTTCAACAGAACCGTTTCCATATACGGTAACGATCTTTTCATCTGCATAATCTGCGATCTTATCCTTTTCCAGACCTGAAACTGTGAATTTAATGGTCAGAGGTTTGGTGGTTGTCCATGGTTTTACATCCATTTCCGGAGTTGTGTCGGCATTAACGCCATAAGGGTTTTTGATTTTCATTTGCTTTTTTTCGCCTACATCTTCAAGCTCAGGCTGTTCGTTGAATGTGTAAACCGCATCATCCATAGTAAATTCATCAAGTGTTACTACGCAGTCGGGATATTTATCAAAATCAATGGATAGCTCCAAACCAAGATTTCCTACTGCAACAAATTCTATCTGATCTTCCGGCACTACATATCCTTCGAGAATAACCTCGTACTGACCGTTTCCTGTAATATTTACATCAGTGTGTGTACATGAGATAACATTCTCCTCAAATTCGTCAAGAGGCTCAAGACCAACGCTGTTTCGATGATCCCAATAATCTCTGATCATCCATACGATACCTGCCTGACCGTATACCTCAGGATCGGAGCTTTCGTCAGCAAAACAACATACTGCTGTTGAACATACACCTGCTGCAAGAGCACAAATACCTGCAATTATTCTTTTTAATATCATTGTATTTCTTCCTTTCGTGTTTCGCAGTACTGAAGAGTTTGCGAATAATAGTTCTGCTTTCTTCAAACATTACATTAATTATACTAAATATTTTTACAATTTTCAATTAACAAAGTGAACAAATTATCTATACATTTACCATGCAACTTTCACAATAAAAAAGACAGCATCATAAACCGTTGATGCTGTCTTTTTTAGCTTTAGAAATGATTAGACGCATATTTTTTCCTTTCCTTTTTATTGGCATACATACGTTTGTCTGCGTCCTTCATAAGAAGAGGGTAATCGCTCTGTCCTTCGGTCAGGCTGTAGCCGAAAGAAAATCTGAGCGGCACGCTTCTTTCATCGTTCAGCATTACGTCTGTGTTGTTCTGTATATATTTCAAAGTGTCAATGGCGTCAAGCAGCTCATTCTCATTTATGTAATTATAAATGAAAAGCACAAACTCGTCTCCGCCTTGTCGGGAAGCAATACCGTTTCCAGCTGAACAAAGAGAACATATCGCTTCGGCAAGCTTTTTCAGATAAATATCGCCGTTTTCGTGACCGTATTTATCATTTATCTCCTTCAAGCCGTCGGCGTCGATCATGATAAGCGCACCGTAGCCCAGCTTTTTGGGGTGTTTGAATAATTCCGACAGATTGCTTTCAAGTCCACGTCTGTTATACAGACCGGTCAAAAGGTCAATATCTCTTTGCTTTTCAATTTGCCTGCGTTTAAGGATATCGTCGGTAACGTCAATTATTATACCCATGGTATCGCTGCCGTTTTTGACGATTTCCATTTTAATATAGCTGTCTTTCTCTCCTTTTAAAAGGTAAACGTCCTTTTCCTCCGGAACAGGGTTCTGACACAGCTTGTCTATGTATTCGGTAAACCGATTATAATCTGACGAAAGACGTTCCGTCATGTTGCTGTCGAGATTGAGTATCTTAGGCACATACTCTGTAAAGCGCACACTCTTAATTTTATCATTGTATTCATATACACCTATACGCATATTTGTCTTGACAAGAACGTAAGAGATCTTGTC
>JBJERD010000268.1:0-1797 GCA_051882095.1 Oscillospiraceae bacterium | reverse complement strand
TGACCGTCAATAGCGAGATTTTCCATTGAAAAGCCGCACTCGTCTGCAAGCTCCTGAGAATACTCGTCCTTTAAAATATTTGCATATGAGCGGCAGTTTTCACGTCCCGACTCATACCCGTCAAGCCCGAAGCCGCTTGCAATTGAATCGCCGAGGAACAGCATACGGGGAGGCACGTCGGTTTCTACATCTTCATATTCAGTCTGCGCATAGCAGGAAATCGCCGAAAAAACACCTATCATTCCGGCCATGATAAAGCTTGTTAGACGTTTGAGCATATTGACCTCCTTGTTTGGTCGAAATCACAGCATTACTACTAATAATTATATCATATTTTCCCCTTTTATACAATAGCCTGCGAAAATTTTTCGGTGTGAGCCCTGACTGTCATAATAAAATTTTTATATAATCTTGACAAGTTAATGTTGTTGTGATATTATATAATAGTAGAATATGAAATCAATGACACTTATGTATCAGAGAAAAGAGTGAGATCATGACCGATTATTTTTATCCTGTTCTTGGTGACGAGGTAAATCTGCCTATGTATGTTCTGGGCGTTGGCGCAAGGGACAGAGAATTTCATTTTATCCGTGGGGACGGATACCCCAATCATCAGATAGTTTATTGTATCAGAGGCGGCGGAGTGCTTAAGCTCGGCGGTCAGGAGTATCCTATACATTCGGGCGACGCTTTTTATCTTCCGCCCTATATGCCCCATGAATACTATCCCACCGAAGAATTCTGGGAGACACATTGGCTCACTTTTGAGGGCAGGGAGATAAAGCCTGTTCTTGATTATATCAAGCTTGACAAGGCAAAGGTCTTCCATATTCACGACCTTAACGCTGTTGACGCAATTTTCAAAAAGATACTTTATCTGATGAAGACCAATTATTATTACGGCGGACATCAGTGCTCGGCTCACCTTTATCAGTTCTTTATCGAGCTGAACAGAGTTGTTAATCTGCAAAACGGCACGCAGGACGGCGCTAAGCTCAATCAGCTCCAGCCTGTAATAGATTATATTGATAAAAACTATCGCCGAGACCTTACTCTCACCGAGCTTTCAAATCTTATCGACCTTTCTCCGCAGTATCTGTGCAGACTTTTCAAGGAGTGTCTTAATCTGAGACCCTTTGAATATCTGGCGAGAAAGAGGATACAGCAGGCTAAGCTGCTGCTTCTGGAGGATCAACTGAACATCAACGAGATCGCGGCTCAGGTGGGATATAACGATTGCAGTTATTTCTGCGCCGTTTTCAAGCGTCATGAGATGCTGTCGCCTGCGGAGTTCCGTTCTCTGCACAAAAAGGCAAACGGTTAGGTGATTTTCACCGCAATTTCGGCGTAAGCGTGATAAAAATTTGTACAAAAACGCCTTTGAAAAATCATGCGGCGTGTGATAAAATATTATTGATCGAGTAGCGAAAGCGTAAATCCGGATTGGATTTGCGCTTTTATTTTTTTGCCGTCGAAGAATAGGCGGCAGGCGAAGGTCACGAAAAAAGCTTCCAAGTCATGACGGGGAAGCAAGGTGTATGGAACCAAAAAAAAGGAGGCAAGCCCATGCCGGGTTCTTTTGATACCTATAAATCCAGGCATGGGCGTAAATATGGAAGAAAAAACAATGAACCGAATGGGTACTCAGCCCGTAAACAAGCTGCTGCTTTCTATGGGAATACCTATGATAATCTCAATGGCGCTTCAGGCAGTATACAACATAGTGGACAGCGCCTTTGTTTCAAACATGAAGGAGGGCGGAGAAGCGGCTCTCAATGCGCTTACGCTGGCATT
>JBJERD010000267.1:0-11770 GCA_051882095.1 Oscillospiraceae bacterium | reverse complement strand
TCAAAACAGTCCACCGGACTGTTTTGAAATTCACCCTATTCGGAGCTCCCTACGGTTAGGGGATTTCGCTCACTGCGGTGAGCGACAAGGGGACTCTGTCCCCCTTGACCCCCTGCAAGCCCTTTAAAAAGGGCTTGACCCTAAACTTTAATTTTTGACACTTTTTAGACAAGCTGAGCGGACAAGCACTCTTTTACAGAGTGTTTGTCCGCTGTTTTTATCCTTTGCGGCGTTTTATCAGACGCTTTTTCTTTGACGGCTTTTCCACCGGTCGGGTTATTGTTATCTCTACCGTGCGCTTTGTGGGCGGCTGGGGTTTTTCCTCTGCTGCCGCCGGGGCTTTGGCTGCCGGCTTGGGGGGTTCCGGAATTACAGGTTGCACGGGTTCAGGCTCGTCGTCCAGCCAGATGCTTTTCCTCACGGGAATGACCGGTGTGTCTGTCCATATGCTTTTATTTCGGCTGCGTTGTTTTTTCAGCTTTGCTATCATTGCATCATAATCTGCATTATTATGTATATTTTCTTTATAACGGTGGGCGTCGATGGGCTCCGCCGTTTTTTCCTGCTTTTTTTCGGCAATTCCAAGCTTGCCGATGCTTTCTTTATATATAGTATCAAGTCTGTCGGCGGCGGTTATTTCAACACTGTCGGCAGAGGTTTTTGCCTTTGTTTTTTCCATTGACGGTACTGCGCTCCCTGACGGGGGCTTTCCTCCTTTGGTCAGTTATTCTATTATCACATATAAAGTCTGCTGTGAAAAGCAGACTTTTTTTACTCCACAATGCTCTTGACGGGTGCATTGTCACGCTCAATTTTTTCACGGCGCTTTTTGCGCAGCTTTTTAACTGTCCACATTATCAGCAGAACGGCGGACAACAGCGTCATGGCAAGCAGTGGATAAAAATAGGTCATATAGGTTTTATCCAGCTTTTTCAGGGCGGCGTCGGTAACGTAGTTTTCGGCAAGCTTTTTCTGCGTTTCGCCGATTATATACTGCGCTCCGTACATGAAGCTGACTGTGCCCAATGCCACCAGCACGAACTGGAGAATATACTTACTGAAAAAGGCGATGAGCAGTCCTGCAAGGCAAAGCACCGTACCTGCGCCGAGAAAGGCGGCTATTCTTTTGGGTATGCCCTCCATGATGCCTGTGGCGATGCCCACAATGAATATTCCTCCGTAACAAAAAGCCGACCAGCCGAAGGGCAGTATCATAAGCAGCTTTATCACCAGAGTTGCGGCGGTATCGAATTTTTTTGCCTTTTTTCGCATTTTTGCGGCGGCTTTGCTTTCGCCTGTGTTTTGCTTTTCTGCTTTTTCTTCCAGTTCAAGCTCACGCTTTTGGCGAAGCTGTTTTTCACTTTGCGCTTTAAGGCGGTCCTTTTTTGACATAATGCACCTCGTATATGTATTAATATAAAAGTATATCGTAATTCAGATATCAAACAAAAGTATTATAACACATTTTTACCGAAATATCAAGGATATATTTTACCGCTGCAAACTGTGGCAGCTCTGCCAAAGAAAAATATACTTATCACTGCTGCTGAATTAAACGGTCGGTGATGTCAACAATATAAATGCAAATGATTTTTGAAAAGATCAAAGGTAGGTATCTGCGCAAAAAGGCTTTATCCACAAGCTTACAAGGCTTTGGGACGGGTCGGATACTGTGCAGGTCGGCGGGACTAATAAAGGAAAAAGGAGGAATATGTTGTGGGTAGATTTGTGAAAAGCGCAGCGGCGGCGTTGGGAACCGTCACTATGGGCATAATGGGGCTTGTGGGATTTTATTCGGCTTCGCTGCCCGATTTTTACTATGTTCAGAGCGGTGAAGGGCTGACGATGAACACTGCGTTTTCCATTTCTTCAAAACCGACACAAAGAAAAGTTCAGGAAGTTAATTGGACGGAGGGGATATCAGAAATGCTCACCGCAAGCAGCGATCCGGCAATAACTAAGGTAAGCGACAGCACTCTCATGCTTTTCGGCTCGGTGCCTATAAAAGAGGTGAAAACGGGCGAGATGACACGTCCGCTGCTTGTGCCATGCGGACAGCCTTTCGGGATAAAGCTTATGACCGACGGCGTTATGGTCATAAGGCTTGAAAAGATAGACGGCTGCTGCCCTGCCGTTGACTGCGGAATACGGGTCGGTGATATTATAACCGAAGTGGACGGAGAAAATGTAACCACAAACAAAAAAATCAGCGAAATTATTTCGGGTTCAAAGGGCAAGCCCTGCACGGTTTCTTATCTGCGTGACGGCGAGGAAAAGACTGCTACCCTTTCGCCCGTTTACAGCGAGGGCTCTTACAAGGCGGGCATATGGGTGAGAGATTCCTCCGCAGGGATAGGCACCATGACTTTTTACGACCCTGAGACGGGGGCTTTCGGCGGACTGGGACATCCTATCTGCGACGCTGACACAAAGCTGCCGCTGCCGCTTTCTCACGGAACTGTGGGGGAGGTCAATATAACGGGCTGCAACAAAAGCTGCAGGGGCGAACCGGGACAGCTGCTGGGAGAGTTTTCATCATCGGCTGCGGTGGGAGACATTACGGCAAACGATCAGTCGGGAATATTCGGTATTCTGAACTCTGCGCCGGTGAGAAGCAAGGCGGTGGAGCTTGGTTTCAGGCAGGAGGTACACACGGGCAAGGCGTATATCTATTCCACCATTGACGGCTGTCTGCCTGCGCAATACGAGATATCCATTGAAAAGCTTGACCTCAGCGATGACGCAGAACACCACATGATCGTCAGGATAACCGACCCTGAGCTGCTTGAAAAAACGGGGGGCATTGTTCAGGGAATGAGCGGAAGTCCCATAATTCAGGACGGTCGGCTGGTGGGTGCGGTCACTCATGTTTTTGTTGACGACCCCACTCAGGGCTACGGGATATTCGCCGACGAAATGTACAGGCAGGCTGCAAAATGCGAAAAAACCGATTTCGACCTTGCCGGATAGAAAGCTGTCGGTTATGGCAGAACGGAGTTTGTCGAAATATTCGGCAGAGTGTATGTAAATTAATAAATATTCGTGTTTGTAATAAAATATATTAATTTATTGGCGTATTTGCACTAAAATTGCGAAATATTTTTGGCGTATTTTACAAAATAGTCTTGATTTTTATTGGCGGCTGTGATAGAATTATGACAGTGAAGAAATTGAACAGCTGAAAATTTCTTGTTTAATTGCTAGTAATCGCAAGGAAGCTGCCAGATTTACAAAATAGTCGGCAATTTTTAAATGGGGCGCTTTCAAAAGACAAAACTATCTGACATTTTAAATTAACGGAGGAGATAAGTTATGACAAACAAAATCAAAATTCTCATCGGTGACGATTCGGCTCAATACGGGGTAAGCTGCGCTTCTACTCTGAGGGCAATGGGATTTTTCGTGATCACAAGACCAAAGGACGGTCTTACAATTTATGACGCTATCAAGAACGAAGTACCCGACGTGGTTATAATCGAAGCTGTTATGCCAAATCTGGACGCTATCGAGCTTATCAAGAAGCTTCAGGCTTCAAGCTACAAAAAGCCGTTATTCATCGTCACAAGCGCATATGAGAACTCGTTTATCGAGCAGCAGGTAATGGCGGCGGGGGCTTCATACTTCATGCTGAAGCCGTTTGACGTAAAGATACTGGGTGAGCGCATAAAGGCGATGCTTGACATTGACACTGACATAACCTCGGACATGACCTTTGCGAAGGCGAAGGCTAACCCCAATCTTGAAATAATCGTTACGGACATCATTCATCAGATAGGTGTTCCTGCGCACATCAAGGGTTATCACTATCTGCGTGAGGCTATCATTCAATCGGTCAACGACAAGGAAATGCTTGAGAGCGTTACAAAGCTATTATATCCTGCCGTTGCGAAAAAATTCAGCACCACGCCTTCGAGAGTTGAACGTGCTATTCGTCACGCCATTGAGATCGCATGGGACAGAGGCGACATTGACACGCTCAACAGCTTTTTCGGATACACCATAAACACAGGCAAGGGCAAGCCCACCAACTCGGAATTCATTGCGCTTATCACCGACAAGATCTGCCTGAAATACAAAACAACCATGACGGCGTGACAATTGACAATTGACAGTTGACAATTGACAATTAATGTGCGGGTTCAGGCTCGGCGATAGAGGGATTACCCTTTATTCTGTTTGTAGGAGAATTAACAGACAAAGCAAATTGTCAGCCGACAATAGATGATTGACAATTTGCTATAAATAAAAAAGGCTGTTGCACAGGCTGAAAATTTACAGAGAAACGGGTCGATGTGGGCATCGACCCCTACGGTATGAACCTTATTTCTCTGAATTTTCAGCTGCCGTACAACAGCCTCTTTTTTCTTTTTTCAATAAAAAAACGGACTCCTTGCGGAATCCGTTCTTTTTATGTTAAGCGATCGATTACTTAAGCTCAACTGTAGCGCCTGCAGCTTCAAGCTTTGTCTTGATCTCCTCAGCCTCAGCCTTTGCAACGCCTTCCTTGATTGCCTTAGGAGCAGCCTCAACAAGCTCCTTAGCCTCTTTAAGTCCGAGACCTGCAATTTCCTTAACAGCCTTGATAACTGCCATCTTAGCGTCACCGAAGGAAGCGAGTACTACGTCGAACTCAGTCTTCTCTTCAGCAGCAGCAGCGCCAGCAGCACCAGCAGGAGCAGCAGCTACAGCAGCTGTTACGCCGAACTCTTCCTGGATTGCATCTACGAGCTCTGCAAGCTCAAGAACTGACAGTGTCTTAATATCTTCTACGAATTTCATAATCTTCTCTGAAGCCATGATAAAAATCTCCTTTTTTAATTAAATTTTTGATTTTCGGGCGTTAAGCCCTTACTATGCCGCACAAATTATGCAGCGCCGTTTTCCTTGTCCACAACTGCCTGCAATGTAGCAGCAAGCTTCTGCATAGGACCCTGGAGTGAACCAACCAGCTGAGCGAGCAGTACTTCTCTCGAAGGGATCTTCGACAGAGCCTTTACGCCTGCCTCGTCGTAAATTTCCTCACCGATAAATCCAGCTTTGAGCAGGAACTTCTCACCGTTGCAAGACTCGGAGAACTTTCCGAGGATCCTTGCGGGAGCAGTCTGATCGTCGTTTGAAACAGCGATAGCAGTTGTACCCTCCAGAACGTCTGTAAGTCCGTCAAGACCAACATTCTTCATTGCGAAACGAAGCATTGTGTTCTTCTCAACGAAATAAGTTACGCCAGCCTCACGCAGCTCCTTACGAAGCTTTGTATCCTCCTCAACAGTGATTCCTCTGTAGTCAACGAGTACGCCGGCAGACGCATTTTTCAGCATTTCTGTAAGCTGTGCGACCTTTTCCTGCTTAGCAAGCAAAACCTTTTCACTTGGCATAATAATTTCACCTCTTTGCACCGGACCTGACGTCCGGAAATTACAAAACGCACTAAAATAGAAAAGTCCTTTCGTCAAAAGACAAAAGGAACCTATAAGCAAAATATTCTTTGCTATTCCTCCTCGGTCGGACTTCCGTTTTTCAACTGCCGACTGTCTTTAGATACGAATGCAAGAAATATTATATCAGATTTTCTGTGCCATGTCAATAGCTATGCTGATTTTTTTATTAATTTTTTGTAAACTTTGGCTTATCAAAAAAGCGGCAGAAACTCCGCCGCTCAATATTTGTATCATGCTGTTTCCTGGCCGCCGTTCTTGACCGATTTAAGCTTTTTCTTTTTCTTCTTGTTCTTTTTGATAAGCTCAAGAGGATCTCCAAGACGCTCCTTTGCAGCCTCATGATTAACCGGCGCAGGCGTATCCACCATTGATGTAAGGCTGGTCATTTCCTGCAGAAGCATATTCCTTTCAAGTATCTCAACGGCTTCCTCGCAGGTCGCCGCTTCTCCGCTTTCGATATAAGACTTTATCTGGTCGATATTTTTCATATAATCAAGAGACATGAAGGTAATTCTCTTTTCAAGTCCCTTATAATAGTCGTCTCTCTGTCTTATCAGCTGAGCGTCTTTGTCTTTAAGTATCTGCAGCTGCTCCTCGATACCCTCGTTGACCTCCACCTGACGCTTTTTCGCCTCGGTAAGTTTGAAATGCTGGAGACTTACGCCAAAGGCGCCAAGCAGGATAAACGCAACGCCGCCGCATATTGCCGATGCGATTATAAGGTCGGCACCAAGCAGCGCAGTCATCAATGCAAAAACCACAACGCCTGCACCAAGGCTTATAGCCACCGACTTTATTCTCTGAGATTTCAGATTGAACTCTTTCTCAACGTAAGCCTGATCGTGTATATATGTTTTCAGATACGCTCTGTTTTCCTGATTTATTGTGATAGCGTCTTCAAATTCATGATATCTGGAAATATACGCCTGTGCCTGCTCTACTCGTTCAAGCTCTGTCATTTCCGCCATATTCATTCCTTCTTCCGAAAAAAGTTTCGCAGCACATCTACTGATGTCATAATAAGTATATCACATATGACCATTATTGTCAATGAGAAATATTAATTTTTATTAAAAATCCCGAAACAGAATGCTTTTTAAATTGTTTTTTTAACGAAAGCACACATAGTTTACTTAAATTTTCTGTAAACGTTTACCTTTGGTTAGCACTCTCGTGGTGAGAGTGCTAATTTTCATCATATTTTCACAATAGCATGACAATACGGTCAAACAGGGGGACTATTATGTAAGCATAAAGAAAAAAGGAGATGGGTCCGATGAACCGATAACGTTGGGTCTTATCAGAAAAACAAAAAGAGCAAAAGAGTAATTTTGAGGAGGAATTTTTATGTTTGGAATCACACCGTTTGAGAGAAAGAGCTATGATCTGTTTGACGCTTTTCATGATTTTGAAAACGAATTTTTCGGAGGCGCTTCGCCTGTAGCTTCATGCAGGACGGACATCCGTGACGACGGAGACAAATATGTTATGGAGGCTGAGCTGCCCGGCTTTGACAAGGAAGACATCAAGCTTGACATAAACGGCAGTGCGCTGACGCTTTCCGCCGAGCACAGCAGCGACACGGGTGACAAGGACAAAGACGGAAACTACATCCGCCGTGAGAGGACATACGGCTCATACCGCAGGACATTTGACATTTCGGGAGTTGACGCCGACCGCATTGGCGCAGAATACAAAAACGGTATTCTCACCGTTTCGCTGCCCAAAAAGGCGGCGGAAGTTCCGCAGGGCAGACGGCTGGAGATCAAATAAGCTTTAATTAAGACAGTCCGGAAAGAGTGGTTTCTTTCCGGACTGTTTTGTTTGTCGAAAAAACTATTTATACACAGAGCAGTGGGAAGCGGCAGCTCTACACATTTTTGTTCAAACCTGATATCAACAAATTTGGTTCCGCTGTTTTCTGTTCTTGGGACGGAAGAAATTGCAAAGCCTTCTGCGGAGCCTTTGCTCTTCTTCCTGTTTGTGCAGTGCCGGTCGGCTGCGCCGAATGGGACTCTGTCCCATACTCTGCAATGGGGACTCTGTCCCCCTTGACCCTCTGCAAGCCCTTTAAAAAGGGCTTGACCCTAAACTTTAATTTTTTCTTTTTTAAATTATGCCGTTTTTACGCTAAGAACAGCGTCGGATTTGCCTACATAGGTGGTGCCGTTTTTGGTGAGATATGCATTTACTTTCAGCTTTGTGGTCGTTCCCGAAGAAAGTCCTGTGATCGTTGCGGAAAGGGTATCTGCGCCTGTTACGGTCTTTACTGCTACCCATGCGCTCTTTGACTCATCATATTTATAGATCTTATAGCCTGTTGCGCCCGAGACCTTTGACCATCTTATGGAAGCCGTTGTCGCCGTGCTTGTATAGCTTGAATTTATCTTGGCGTTGCCCAGAGCTGCGGCGTAGAGGTAGTCGCTTGTTTTGCCCACATAGGTAGTGCCGTTCTTGGTGAGGTATGCATTTACCTTGAACTTTATTACCGAACCGGGGGTATAGCCTGTTACAGTTGCGGAGAGGGTATCTGCTCCGCTGACGGTCTTTACAAGCGCCCACTTGCCGGTTGAGCCGTTGTATTTATAGATCTTATAGCCCGTTGCGCCTGAGACCTTTGACCAGTTAAGGGTGAATGATGTTCCAGTGCTTGTATAGCTCTGGCTTATCTTAGCGTTTGCGATAGCTGCGGCGTAGAGGTAGTCGCTTGTTTTGCCGTAATAGGTAGTGCTGTTCTTGGTGAGGTATGCGTTTACCTTGAACTTTATTACCGAACCGGGGGTATAGCCTGTTACAGTTGCAGAGAGGGTATCTGCTCCGCTGACGGTCTTTACAAGCGTCCACTTGCCGGTTGAGCCGTTGTATTTATAGATCTTATAGCCCGTTGCGCCTGAGACCTTTGACCAGTTAAGGGTGAATGATGTTCCAGTGCTTGTATAGCTCTGGCTTATCTTAGCGTTTGCGATAGCTGCGGCGTAGAGGTAGTCGCTTGTTTTGCCCACATAGGTCACGCTGTTTTCGGTGACATATGCGTTTACCTTAAATTTTATTACCGAACCGGGGGTGAAGCCTGTTACCGTTGCAGAAAGGGTATCTGCTCCGCTGACGGTCTTTACAAGCGTCCATGTGGCGGTCGAGCCGTTGTATTTATAGATCTTATAGCCTGTTACTCCCGAGACCTTTGCCCAGTTAAGGGTGAATGATGTTCCCGTGCTTGTATAGCTCTGGCTGATAGCGGCTGTGGGTACGGTTTTAGCGGCGGTATAAGTATCTTTATAGCTGTCACCGCACACCGAGCACTTATGGAGGGTATAGCCCTGTGCCGCATATGTGGGGGCGACTACGGTAGATACATATTTATGTCCTGCGGGAATTGTCTCGGTATAAGAATCTCCGCACAAAGCGCAGGTATAGGTTCTTACTCCCGATGCTGTACAGGTCGCAGGAGTTGTTACCTTTGACGTATAGCTGTGAGCGCAGGTCTTTTCCGTAACGGTTACGGCGGTGGGATACATTGTTCCGGTGCTTGTATCAACAGCCCACAGAGAAAAGCTTCCTGCTGCCGTACCTGTAAGGGTTATTGAATCCGATGTGATGGAGTAATCCACACAATCATAGATATCGGTGGTAAATCTCCACGAAAAATGCTTGGATTTAAGCGGATTTCTGTAAGGGAAAAGGGTCACGGTATCGCCTACATTAAGAGTATACTGACTCTTTTCAAAGCCGATCTCGTTATACGGGCTGCTTTCGTCGAACATATTGAAAAAGCTTACCTTATAGGTCAGAGGAGAGGATACTCCGCTTTTGGTAAGTCCGTTTATTGTTACCGTGACAACGTCATCTTCGGGGAATGTTCCCACATTGAAGATTATGCACTTGCTCATTCCGTAGCCTGCGTTGTTTACGTTCAGATAGTTTGTCATATCCGACACCGAATTGCAGGAGGAATCAAGGTGCCACGACTTACCAAGCTTTTGGGAAGAAACATCTACCGTGATATTTGAAAGGCTTGGGGTATCGTAAGCGCTGCCCAGAGACACCGAAAATGCATAGCCGTCGTCGTTATATGCATAAAGCTCATAGGGCATGGTCTTTGCGGGCCAGCAGACATAATCGCCTGTAAAGCTTTCGCTTCTTGACTTATCAAAGGCATACATTGCGGAATATTTGCCCACCATTCCGAAGCCTGTATACTGCATTGACGGGTTGAGTACCCAGCGTCTGTGTCCCACACGGTCAAGGTTGCTTGAATCGGTATCTTCAAGATATCCGTTGATGACCGATGACGCCATATTGCTGTAGCCCATTGCGATATTTGAACGGCTTGCGCCTGTATAGCCGTCCGAATAGATATCATCGGGAAGACCCGACGGCTGAGAGGGGGTGTGAGAAAGGGAGCCGTTCATGGAATTTACCAGCGAAGCGCTCTGGGCATAGGTGATGTATGTATCCTTCAGCTGCACGTCGTCGGGCAGACCT
The DNA here is from genome assembly GCA_051882095.1 of Oscillospiraceae bacterium. Taxonomy (GTDB): domain Bacteria; phylum Bacillota; class Clostridia; order Oscillospirales; family Ruminococcaceae; genus FB2012. Next base: position 1,850 of record JBJERD010000267.1, on the reverse strand, counting down.
GCCACAAATCGTGCGAAGTTCACCGAATTGAGCGCATCCTGAAGAGAACTGTCAGAAACCTCGCCTATATCGTAGGGCGAAGTTGTAGAATAATCCCTGTCATACTCGGTAGCTGTTTTTGTGCTGAACTCCAGCTCTTCAAACCTTGCTTTTATCTCGCTTTCGGTAGGATATTCAAGGTCATAGGCTGCTGCCGTGACCGCACCCGAAGCGGCTAGCATTACGGCTGCCGCCGCCAGAGAAGATGCGCTCAGGCATTTTAATGTCTTAAAAAATCTCATATCAACTGTCTGCTCCTCAAAGGGAACATACCTCCTTTTCTTCATATTATAAAAGCCATTACCCCGAGATCACGGGATAATATAATCATATGCTTATAATATAATTATATATCCGAAAAATGAATTTGTCAATAAGCAACAAAAGATTTCAACCTTGTGGGGCGAGATTTAACGTTTTATTCAAAAGGTCGGTGGTGTTATGATTGACGGAGATATTCTTTTGTGATATAATTAAGGCGGTACAACCACAAAATAACGGGAGGTGTCTTTGTGAAACATGATGAAATAGAAAACGGTCTGCCGGTGATAGATCTGCTTTATCCCGACGGCAAAAAGCGTGAGCTTATGAAGCGCAGAAGATATGCTGTTGCCGAAAGCTCAAAGACCTTCTCGGACGACCTTATGCTGGACCAGCTTGCAAAGATAATCTGCGGTCACAACACCTACAAGATGCTTAATATTCTTCAGGAGCTGACCGACGATGAGGAGATAATAAATTTCAGGCTGGATATTCTGGACGATATGCTGAACGTGCCGGAGCTTGCAGCCGTTCTGAGAAAGATAATCTCCATAATGATAACAAACGACAAGGGCAATCTTTACAACATTACAACTCCCGACAGCTTTACGGCTCTTGACGCCGCAGTTACGGCTTTTGAGGCGTATATCCAATGCATGGAGCTTATGCATGAGTTCAGTCTGAAAAACAGGCAGAGGATAAGCTCCGCAGGAATTGCCAGGCTGCTGGATTTCTTTGACGAAAAGTACGCCGACAAGCATTACAAGGCTCTCTGCGGCGAAATAAAGGAGCTGCGTGAGACGATAAAAAACCGCATAAAGAGCGTGACGGTAGCGATAAATCTTGACGAGAACCTTGTGCCCGTTTCCGCAGGCATAGTGGAGCTTTCTAACGAGAAATACTGCATGAAGCCCTCGCTGCTGGACAAGATAATCTATCACGGCGCAAAGTTTTCCGACAAGACCGTAATGGACACAATGCATGAAAGATACATCTACGAGAACAACGACAGCCGCAGCAAGGACAGAATTGCCGACACTGCGGAAAAGGCTTTGTTTCAGGATCTTGACCGCATAACAAAAAAATATGTCAGTCTTGTGGAGGAGGCTCTGGACGAATATCAGGCTATCGGGTTCAGAGAGGTATACGCCATTGAATATCAGCTTGACTTTTACATGGGAGTGGTGAAGCTTATCGAAAGCGCACGAGCCAAGGGGCTGGAAATGTGCCGTCCTAAGATACTTCCGCCTCAGAGCAGACGGGCTGAGATAGAGGGTTTATTCGACCCTGTTTATTTCTGCGAGGCAAACATATACAATCTTAATCACACAGAAAAACGGAGCGTTGTTCCAAACGACATTGCTCTTGACGAAAACGCAGGCTTTTACATTCTTACGGGAGCAAACAACGGTGGAAAGACCACCTTCGTCAGGGCGCTGGGCATTTGTCAGGTCATGGCGCAGGCAGGGCTTTATGTTCCTGCGGCAAAATGCGAGATATCTGTTTGCGACTGCGTTTACACTCACTTCCCCAAAGAGGAGCAGAAAGGG
>JBJERD010000266.1:0-11797 GCA_051882095.1 Oscillospiraceae bacterium | reverse complement strand
TCTCCATATAATTATCGGGAAGCCTGTCGCAGCACTCGGGGTGAAAGCCCACAGACGTATAATAATTTTCATATTCCGCCGCAGCCTTAATGCCGTAATAAGCGGAGTCCTCGTCGGTGCAGGCATGAACAAGCAGCTCGACGGAAGAATCCTCGCCGCACAGGAGGCGGTCAAGCAGCTGTTTACGGTCGCAGTCAAAAGCGCTGTCATCATAATGACAGTGAGAATCAGCAATTCCCTTTATAGCAGGTCAATCCTTTCGATAATTATATACATAATATTATATCACACTTATGCAAATTTGTAAAGAGTTATTAACGCAAAATAAACGGTTCAAAAACGGACGCCGCACGCATGGCAAAAACTTTTTAAAAAGTCTTGACAACGGTCATTATTAATGATAAAATAGTATAGTGGTTTTCGAGGTGTAGCTCAGTTTGGTAGAGCACTACGTTCGGGACGTAGGGGCCGTGGGTTCAAGTCCCGTCACCTCGACCAGTCCTAGCCCGGACGGGGCGATATCCGACATCGTTTTGCGGTGTCGGATTTTTTTATTCCGCTGCGAAAAATCTGTTTACCCTATGCTCTCTTAGCCCAAAACAGCGTGTCTACACAGAAAAAGCAGAACCGGATAAAACACAGACTTTGCCATACTTCACCGACTTTAGGGTATAACAAAAACATGCTGCAATAAATTGATTAAAATGGATAATTTCGCACCTAAAAAGAAGAAAAAAAGAGGCACACAAGAATTCAAATTGTGAAATTAGAAACAAAAAAAGAGAGCCAGACGCATCCGACCCTCTTAGGCTTAGTCCGCAGACGTCCGCCGCTATTCTATATTATATTATACTACACAATGCATAAAAATGCAAGTCCTATTGTAAAAATTATAAGTATTTTTTTAACGCATTGAGTTTCCCTCTTGTATCAGTATGAACTATTCTATTATATATATTTGTGGGTATTGCTTTCCTCAGATTTTCGCAGACATCTTCAAATTGTCTTATGAAAATAAGTATATCGGTCTTATTTTTTCCTATTAATTTCATTATAAATGAAATCAATATAACATAATCGACTATAGTATCAAAAGTCAAGTTTTTTATCTGAATTTCAGATGTAATATATCGTGAAATACGGCTATTAACAGAACCGGTTTTAAATCTGGTATCAAAAACTGTATTATTGTGAGCTACCGCATTACGAAGGTCTTTAAGGGCATATACCATTTTTTCAACCATTCTGCCATCTGCATCAATACCTATCTTTATCCCGACTGACTGAGAAATTTTCAAACGAATAGATTCATTTAAACAAGACAGAAAGTTACCAAATTCGCCTAAACTGATTAATTCAAAAATTGCCCATATAGGCACCTGGCGATTACTGTCATAATAATGGCTTACAATATTGTTTTTTCCGTAATCTCGTGAAATGACACTGTAAATCTTATTTCTTAATGTCATTCGTTTGTTGATTGCCTTTTTATACAGATCACTATTTATGGGGTAAGATCTGTAGTCGTTCAAGAGTTGAGCATACACATCTGCAAATCTATTGCTATTTGCTTGATTTAAAACTTCTTCCAAAGCATAATTTTTTAAAGATGTTTCCAGAAACATTATCTGTGGATATAATATAGCTTTGAGCTTCATATCAAATTCATAAACGGATTGCAACTCATTAAAGTTGTTATATGGTAATAACGAGGATGGAGTATTACAGTACCTATAGCCTTTATAGCCGTGAAAATACCCCATATATCTAAGCTTTTTCTTTTGTAAGCTACCATTTATCTGAATTCCTTTATTATCTCGCATATATGCCATCAACGCATTAATACTCTTAGGTTTCAAATCTATATCCTCCATCGTTTTCTTTAATCATACCATATTTTATGCTAAATTTCAACTATTATCTATAAAATCTCCTAATGTGTCCACTCGGTTTTTTACACCCTTACTTCCACCGCCTCATTTATCTCCATAGAATTTTCGGTGGCCACCGTGTCATAGGCAAGTATCTCAACTCCGCTTTCCGCAGCCTGTTTAAGTGCCTCGGCAAACTGAGGGTGAGTGCGGCGGTTGGGAGTAAAATACCTCACTCCGTTCATCTGGATGACAAAAAGTATGCAGGCTCTGTAACCGTCGGCAGCCGCTGCCGAAAGCTCTTTCAGATGCTTTATCCCCCTTTCGGTGGGAGCGTCGGGAAACATTACTACCCCGTCTTCCTCCAATGTCACGCCTTTTACTTCCATGAGTATCCTTTCGCTTTTGGTCTCAATGTAAAAATCAATGCGTGAGGAACCGTAAGCATATTCGGGTCTCACAGAAACAACTCCGCCGAAAAGCCTGTCCGCAGCCTCTCCTGCCGCCTTGTTGGGCGCCTGACTGTCCATGTTTATAAGCCTGCCGCCTTTCATTACGGCAATAAGGTCGTATTTAGTCTTTCTAGCCGGATTGGAGCTTTTTTCGCAGAAAACCCTGCACCCCGGTATAAGAAGCTCTCTGCACCGCCCCGTGTTCTTGACATGGCATATCTCCTCCGCTCCGTCTATCTCCACATGAGCGATAAACCTGTTGGGGCGGCTTAAAAATTTCCCCGTATGTATGTCTCCGTATTTCATTTATATCTCCCTTTCCTCGGACGGTTCGTTTTCTTCAATACCGATGAGCTTTTCCTCAGATGTGTGCAGTACAAGCACATCGCCCATTTTTATCTTTGAGCTTCCGTTTGGTATCACCGTTCTGCCGTTTCTTTTTATCATCACAACAAGAACATTTTCGGGAATAGCCTGCGATATGGTCTTGCCTACCCATTGATGCGTGGCATTTATCTCTTCCTCAGAAAGCAGAAGCTGTTCCTCCCGTTCTTTTTTCTCCTCAAAGCCTACAGCGCCCAAAGCAAGTATGTCGCCCTCCATTATCGTAGTCTGACCCCGTGGTATCACCGTTCTTCCGTTTCGTGATATAAGTACCAACAGCGTTTCGGGCGGAAGCTCTATCTCGCTTATCTTCTTGTCTATCCATGGGTGCCCGGACTTGATGTTAAGCCTTATAAATTGTATCTCCGTTTCGTTTGAGTAGTCGGTAAAGGTCTTGAGTACGTTTTCGTCGTTGTCTATCATATGAAGCTTTTCCGAAAGCTTGGGCAGCAAAGTCCCCTGTATGCCTATTGATATAAGCACTACGCAGAAAACTATGTGAAAAACGTCGCTTTTGGTGTAAGCGTCTGATACGGTGGCAAGTATGGCGAATACTATCGACGTTGCACCCCTCAGCCCAGCCCATGAGATTATCGCCGCCTGATTAAGCTTAGCTTTGAAAGGCGCTGTGAGTAGAGCTATCGTCAGCGGACGTATAACAAAGGTCAGCGCAAGAGCTATAAGTATGGACGGAATGATTATCTTCGGCATTTGCGACGGGAAAGAAAGCAGTCCCAGCAGAAAGAAAAGGGTTATCTGCATAAGTCCCGTAAGACCGTCGAAAAAATGCACCTGTGCTTTTTTGTTGCATATCTTGCTGTTTCCCAGAACTATTCCTGTCAGATAGCAGCTTAAATATCCGTTGCCGCCCACCACAGTCGGCAGAGCGTATGAGAATATTGCGACCGATACAATAAAAATGGTGTCAAACCCGTCCGAGCCGAAATCGAAGTTTTTAAGTACCCACAATGCGGCAAGAGCAATGATCACTCCCAGCCCGAGACCGTAGACCACCTGAGCGAAAAGCATATAAACAGTTTTTCCGGCGGAAGCTTCTCCGCTCATCACCGAAAGCATTATGACAGTCAGCATATAAGCCCAAGGGTCGTTGCTTCCGCTTTCAAGCTCCAGAATCGAAGCGGTACCGTATTTAAGATTGAGCTTTTTCGACCTGAGAATACCGAATACCGAAGCAGCGTCGGTGGAGCTTAAAACCGCTCCCACCAGCAGTCCCTCGGACATTGAAAAGTTGAGCGCAAAGCGGCAGAAAAGCCCCGTCAGCAGCGCAGTCATGACCGTGCCCACAGAGGAAAGCAGCAGGCTGACGGGAGCGACCCTTTTCGCCTGCGACCACTTAGTTCCGAAGCCGCCGTAGAAAATTATAAAAATAAGAGCGACAGAGCATATCTGCTCAGCAAATTCAAAGTTGGAGAATCTGATCTTGAAAAGCCCGTCAGAGCCGAAAAGCATACCCAGAAGAATGAACGCAAAAAGCATAGGTATACCGATCTTGTCGGATATCTTGTTAAAAATAACGCAGGCAATAATTATCACTGCGCCAATAGTGAGAGTAACAGCCAAATCAAAAAGCTCCTTTCTGCAAAACTATCCATGTGCTTATGTTATTATAATATTATCCTACCATATTTTTTAGTAACCGTCAAATAAAAAATGGTGCGCACATCAGTACGCACCGGCGTGTCGATAAATTATCAAAGATTAAAGCGCAGGCTCAAGCCCGGCGCTAGAGGGCTTGCGAGGGGTCAAGGGGGCGAGAAGCCCCCTTGTCGCTCACCGCAGTGAGCGAAATCCCCTATCCGCAGGGAGCTCCGAAAAGGGTGAATTTCAAAACAGTCCGGTGGACTGTTTTGAAAGAGGGGAAGCCCTGCGATAGAGGGCTTCCCCTTATTTTGCACATAAATAAGTTGTTCTACAGACTCAATTCGCACATCAGTACGCACCATAATTGTCAACTGTCAATTGTCAATTGTCAATTGTATCACTTGTGGTATCTTTTGAGGAACTGCTTTGTTCTTTCATTCTGAGTGTTTCCGAACAGCTCCGCAGGGTCGCCCTCTTCTACGATGTAGCCGCCGTCCATGAAAATGACGTGGTTTGAAACGTCTCTGGCAAATTCCATTTCGTGAGTTACTATCACCATGGTCATTTTTTCTTCGGCAAGCTCCTTGATGACCTTTAGTATCTCGCCCGTAAGCTCAGGGTCGAGAGCAGAGGTAGGCTCGTCGAAAAAGAGTATCTCCGGCTTCAGCGCAAGCGCCCTTGCTATGGAAACACGCTGCTGCTGTCCGCCCGAAAGCTCGCAGGGATACGCCTTTTCCTTGCCCGTAAGTCCCATTTTTTGCAGCAGCACTTCTGCCTCTTCAACAGCCTCTTTTTTGGACTTTTTAAGCACATGAACAGGCGCTTCGATTATATTCTGCATTACGGACATATGGGGAAACAGATTGAAGTTCTGAAAAACAAGTCCTATTTTAAGCCTTATCTCACGCAGAGTCTTTGACGGAGCGTAAACCGCTTTGCCGTTCTCTGTTTTTATCATGTTCATGCCGCAGACGTTTATTTCTCCGCCGTCAGCCTTTTCAAGCTGGTTCACGCAGCGCAGCAGAGTTGATTTTCCCGAACCCGACGGTCCGATTATTGAAACCGCCTGACCCTTTTCAACGTTGAAGGAAATGTCACGCAGTACTTTCAGCTCTCCGAAATTTTTGGAAAGGTTTTTAACCTCAAGAATAGCCATATCTGTCCTTTCCTTTCTTATTTATAATAATTGAACTTTTTCTCGATAAACGCAAATGCCACCGTTACTATCGCATTCATCACAAAATAGAACAGACCCGCCACAAACAGCGGAGCGATAGAGCTGTAGGTGTTCATCATCTGCTTTGATTTGAGCGTTATCTCCGCAAAGGCTATCACGTTGGCAAGAGAGGTATCCTTTACAAGCACGATGACCTCGTTTGACGTTGCAGGGATAACTCTTTTGACCACCTGCGGCAGAATGATCCTGAAAAAGGTCTGCATCTTTGTCATGCCCAGCATTGAAGCAGCCTCGTACTGTCCTTTGGGTATGGACTCTATTCCGCCTCTGAATATCTCGGCGAAATATGCGGCATAGTTGAGCACAAAAGCAACTACAAGTGCTATGAACATATAATTCTCGCTTCGTGTGTTGACCTTGCCGATAAGGTCGTAGAACCAGTTGGACTCGCCCGACTTCTTAACTCCCGCCATAAGCATCGGTATGGCATAGTAGACTGCGATTATCTGCAGCATAAGAGGCGTGCCCCTCATTATAAGAATATATAGATTAGTCAGCCACGAAACAGGCTTGAAGCGGCATTTTTTCAGCCATGTTACTATCACTCCCACCGGAATGGAAAGCACAAGCGTCCAGAAAAACAGCTTCAGCGTGTTGGGAAGATACTCCAGCAGTATCTGCGCCACATTTTTAATATCTTCAAAACTCAAATCAATACACCACCGTTAGTTCAATTGTCAATTGACAGTTGACAATTATTTGCGTCGGCTGAACCGACGTTTTTGCTATTATGTTTACAAAATCAGCTTGTATCATTATACATCATTTCGGCGTTTTAGTCAACTACTACGCTAAAAAATGAAAGATTCTACGGATATGACGGCGGATTAATAAAATATATATGAAAAACGTTAAAAAAGGTCTTGAAATAAATCGTGTTTTGTTTTATAATATATGTATTAAATCAATTTGATTATGGTAAAATTTTGTTGTGAAAGGAATTGAATATTATGAAAAAAATAATTTCAGCCGTTCTTGCCGGAGCGCTTTCGCTTTCAATGCTTACAGCCTGCGGCAACAGCGTACCCAAAAACACGGTAAACAGCGTTGACGATCTGGAGGGTAAGGTCATCGGAGTTCAGCTGGGAACTACCGGAGATATCTACGCCGAGGACGTTAAGGACGCTACAGTTGAAAAGTACAACAAGGGCGCAGACGCAGTTCAGGCTCTCAAGCAGGGCAAGGTGGACGCAGTTATCATCGACAACGAGCCTGCAAAGGTTTTCGTTTCAAAGAACGACGATCTGAAAATTCTTGATGACCCGTTTGTAGTTGAGGAGTACGCTATTGCTCTCAAGCAGGGCAACGACGATCTCAAAGGAAAGATCAACGACGCTCTGAAAACTCTTAAAGAAAACGGAACAATGGATCAGATCCTTAACAACTGGATCGGCGAGGACGCAGGCAAGAACCCTTACAAATCTCCCGAAGATGTGAAGCGTGACAACGGAAAGCTTGTAATGGCTACAAACGCCGAGTTTCCTCCATATGAAAGCATGGAAAACAATAAGGTCGTAGGTATCGACGCTGATATGATGCAGGCAGTATGCGACATTCTCGGCATGGAGCTGGAGATCGAGAACATCGAGTTCGATTCTATCATTCCTGAGATACAGTCGGGCAAGGCTGACGTTGGTGCGGCAGGTATGACTGTTACCGAGGATAGACTTAAAAACGTTGATTTCTCAGATTCCTATGCAACAGGTACTCAGGTGATCATCGTAAGAAAAGATTAATTTAATAATCTGAGCAGAGAGGCTATCTTGAATTGATGGATAGCCTTTTCTATTATTAAACGAGAGGTGAAATTTCGTTGACTGACTTTATACAGAAGCTGCACGATACATTTATAGTCGGCGACCGCTGGAGATATCTTGTTGACGGCTTGAAAAATACGATTATCATTACCCTTTTTGCAGTAATACTGGGTATGGTGCTTGGCTTTATCGTGGCGATAATACGTTCCACCCACGACAAAACGGGCAAGCTGAAAATTCTCAACGTTGTTTGCAGAATATATCTTACCGTTATCAGAGGAACGCCTGTTGTTGTTCAGCTGCTTATTACATACTTTGTAATTTTCGGCTCGGTGAGAATAAACAAGATCTTGGTTGCGGTGCTTGCATTCGGTCTTAATTCGGGAGCATATGTTGCCGAGATAGTCCGCTCGGGAATAATGTCCATAGACAACGGACAGTTTGAAGCAGGCTCCAGCCTTGGACTTAATTACACCAAGACCATGATATATATTATAATCCCCCAGGCGTTTAAGAACGTGCTTCCTGCGCTTGCCAACGAGTTTATCGTTCTGCTGAAAGAGACCTCGGTATCGGGATATATCGCTCTTCCCGACCTTACAAAGGGCGGAGATATCATCAGAGCCGCCACATATGAGGCGTTCCTGCCGCTGTTTGCGGTGGCGCTTATCTACCTTGTAATGGTAATGATTCTTACATGGCTTGTTTCAAAGCTTGAAAGGAGGCTGGCAAAGAATGATAGACGTTAAAGGTCTCAACAAATCCTTCGGCGAGCTTCATATTTTAAAGGATATCAACGAGTCCATAAAGCAGGGCGAAAAGGTGGTTATAATCGGACCTTCCGGTTCGGGAAAAAGTACCTTTCTGAGATGTCTCAATCTTATGGAAAGACCCACCTCGGGCGAAATATTCGTAGACGGCGAGAACATCACCGCCATGAAGGAAAAAGAGGTCAATCTTATCCGCCAGAAAATGGGCATGGTATTCCAGCACTTTAATCTTTTCCCCCACCTGACCATAAGAAGAAACATCACTCTTGCGCCGGTCAAGCTGAAGCTCATGACTCAGGGCGAAGCGGATGAAAAGGCGGACGAGCTTCTTGAAAAGGTAGGTCTTGCGGAAAAGGCAGACGCTTATCCCAATCAGCTTTCGGGCGGACAGAAGCAGAGAATAGCCATAGCAAGAGCACTTGCAATGAATCCCGAAGTAATGCTCTTCGACGAGCCGACCTCGGCGCTTGACCCCGAAATGGTAGGCGAGGTTTTAAACCTTATGAAGCAGCTTGCCAAGGACGGCATGACCATGATAGTTGTCACCCACGAAATGGGCTTCGCAAAAGAGGTCGCTTCAAGGGTAATGTTCATGGACGACGGACGTATAATCGAGCAGGCGCCGCCTCAGGAGTTTTTCGCAAATCCGAAAAATCAGAGAGCAAAGGATTTTCTTTCAAAGGTGCTTTAAGCAAAAAGGCAATACTGCGCAAGAACGTGCGGTGTTGCCTTAATTGATGTATTAACGATAAGGTGATAAAATGGATCACGAAATAAAAACAGCGCAAGGACTTGGCTCTCTCCCATGCGCCGCTGAGATACGCAAAAAGGTTTTTATGGAGGAGCAGGGCTTTAAAAACGAGTTTGACGGCATTGACGAAAGGGCTGTCCACGCCGTGCTGTTCTGTGACGGCGCTCCTGCCGCAACAGGCAGATTATACAGCGAAAAGGGCAGCTTTCACATCGGTCGGGTGGCGGTTTTGAAAGAATACAGAGGAAAGGCTCTGGGTTCGATGATAATATCCGCACTTGAAGCCGAAGCTAAGAAAATGGGCGCTTTGCAGATAAGCCTTTCCGCACAGACGCAGGCTCAGGGCTTTTACGAAAAGCTGGGCTATGTCAGCGAAAACGACCTTCATATGGACGAGTTTTGTCCTCATGTCACTATGACTAAGGTTTTGTAGCGTGGTAAAAACAGTACAGACAGCTGCAAGCTCAAAAAAAACGGGTGAACACAGTTCGCCCCTACGATATGTGCGTATCTGCGCATTAAAATGTAGGGGCGACCTGTGGTCGCCCGTTTTCATTATAAATTGATAACTGTGCAACAGCCTTTTTATTCTTCGCTTTCATCGGCTTTTTCTTCAAAAACCTTGTCCCTGTCGGTGTCGTTCACCATAAGGTCTACGTCTACAATGTAACAAGGCTCGCCCTCGTCTAAAAATACTCCCGTAAGATACCTTGTGTAGGCTTCATCGCTTATGGCTTCGCAGGGCTGTATTTCATCGGCGGCTATTTCTTTCATAACAGATATCCTGTCGGTCAGTATTCCTACGTCTACGCTCTTTTCTCCGTGGGAGGCAAAGCATATTATTATGCAGCTGCGGTCGGTGGGCTTGCAGGCTTCAAATCCGAAACGCAGTCTGGAATCTATTACAGGCACAGCCTTTCCCTCATATGTGCAGGCGCCTGCAAAGTAGTAGGGAAATTCGGGTATCGGCGTAAGACTGCCTGCGACTATTATCTGCTCAATATTCTCAAATGCTACGGCGAATTTTTTTTCGTCTGTTATAAACATCAGATATTTTTTTATCTCGTCCAAATCATTTCACCTCTGTCTTGTCTGCTTACGGCTTATAATTCTAAGTTCAGCTTGCTGTATATCTCCGCCGCTATGTCTTCAAGGTCGCATTGCTTGTCAACTGCGCCACGCTCAAAGGCGACCTTGGGCATACCGTATACTGCGCAGGTCTTTTCGCTCTGACCTATGGTATAAGCTCCTGCTGCCTTCATTGCCGCAAGTCCTCTTGCGCCGTCGCTGCCCATTCCTGTAAGGATAACTCCGATAGCGTTGTCCTGTGCGCAGTATGCAGCCGACTCAAAAAGCACGTCTGCCGACGGGCAGTGTCCCGACACTCTGGGACCCGGCTCAGAGGATACAAAATATCCTCTGGAATCTCTGAAAACTCTCATGTGCTTTTCGCCCTCGGCGATAACAGCCATGCCTTTTTCAAGATAAAGCCCCTGCTTAGCTTCGGTCACTACCAGATTTAATTCGCTGTTCAGACGCTTTGCATAAAGCTTGGTGTATCCCTGCGGCATATGCAGAACCGCTACTACAGGCGGCGTGCCTGCATTGAATTTTCTCAGTATGACGGGCAGAGCCTCCGTGCTTCCTGCCGAACCGCCTATTACTATAAGACGGCTGTTTATATCCTTTGCCGCTCCGGGATTGGAGTAGTTTTTGATGTTGTACATCTTGCCTGCGCATTTTACACGTTTCAGATTTGAAGCCGATTTCAGCCGCATTATAAGACCCTTTTTAAAATCGTCATATGCGCCGCCGTCGGCAGGCTTTGCAATAAAATCCACAGCTCCGGCTTCAAGCGCCTGCATTACAAGGTCAGTCCTTGAAGAGCATATTATAACGGGAACGGTGTATTGTGGGATAAGCTGTCTTAAAAAGCTTATTCCGTTCATTTTGGGCATCTCGATGTCCAGAATGATAATGTCGGGTTTGAGCCGTTCTATCATGTCTCTGGCTTCATATGCGTTTGCAGCGCAGCCGCATACGGTAAAGCCCTGCGCAAAGTCAACAACGTTTTTCAGAAATCTGCTGAAAAGCAGAGAATCGTCTGCTATCAGAACTCTTTTGTCTGACATTCAAACCCCTCCTTACCGCTTATTTTTTTGTACACAGCAGGCTGTACCAAGGTGTATTGCGTATCCTTGGGACAGGTCTCGGCGTGACCGATGTAAAGATATCCGCCCTCTGCGGTGGCGTCGTAAAATCTTTGGAAAAGATCCGCCTTTGTCTGCTCGTCAAAATATATCATAACATTTCTGCACACTATCAGATCGAACTTTTTCTTGAAGGTGATAGGCTCCATAAGATTGTGATATTTGAAAATAACGTTGCTTCGTATGCGCTCCGCCACCTGATAAGTGCCGTTTCCAAGCTTGAGAAAATATTTTTTCACCCAGTCCTGGGGCAGCTCTCTCAGCGCCTGCTCGGGAAAAATGCCTCTTTTCGCCGCTCTCAGCGCATTAAAAGAAATATCCGTAGCCAGTATCCGTGTGTCCCAGAAATATCTCTCGCTGCCGAAATATTCGTCCATGCACATGGCAAGATTGTAAGGCTCGTTTCCGAAGGAGCAGCCTGCGCTCCATATTCTCAGATCCTTGTCCTTGGATTTTTTTCTCGCCTCGTTGAGAAAAACGTTGGTGAAATGCTTGAAATGCTCCGTTTCCCTCATAAAATATGTATAGTTGGTAGTAAGTCGGTTTATGATATTCGCCATTTCGCTGCCGCTTTTGTCGCAGTAGACCGTTTGCAGATACTCCGAAAAATCGTTGAATCCGCAGTCAAACACATAGTTGGTCAGTCTGCTTTCGACCAGAAACTTTTTTTCCGTCAGATTAAGCCCGTATTTGGATTTTATATATCCTGCAAGCTTAATAAAATCCTCGTCCTTCAGCTTCATGCTCCGAATCCCCTTCTATT
>JBJERD010000265.1:0-11820 GCA_051882095.1 Oscillospiraceae bacterium | reverse complement strand
CTGACCGACTGTGCAGGAGCTTTGACAGGCTTTGATGATGTTGCAGTCTGTTCCTGCACTTCTTCCTCGGCGGTCAGTTGAAGTAAAAGGTTAATGATAGTGTTTACGATCTCACGTTTTTCTGCTATTGTCATAATGATCTTCCTTTCGTGGGCGTAGTTCTCATAGTCTCTCACCACAGTTCTCAAAATTGATACAGAGATATGCAATAGCGTTGGTCAATTAAGGTCAAGTAGTGGTCAACTGAGTTACAAGAGGACGGCAGAAATTTTGAAATCCAGCAGAACCGAGGTTCTTGTAACTCAATCAAAACGCCGCATTTACGGCATTTCCTAAAGAAAACAATAATTTAATGCAAGATGCCTGAATACCCGTTCCGGGTTAGCCGAATATTCGGGGTTAACTCAAAGAGATAATCCCACATTCAAAACACCCCCACGCCGACCCATCAGTCGGCGTGTTTTTTTATCCATTCAGAGAAATTGACAATCCCACCCTCATATAGTATAATTCAATTAGCGATATTTTTTGATCGTGTATTTAGAAACCGCAGCTGCTACCGTGATCCCAGTCCTCCTATGAAGCCTACGCCGAATTTGACCGCCGTTTTGATTTTATCGAAATAGAGCTTGAAACTCCCGATGATGATGCCTAGCATACAATCCATCACCTCCAAACAAAACGCCTCCGAAGAACAAACACTTCGGAGGCATTAATAATATAACATACAGTCATAACCTGAAAACAATCGCATAAACATAAAAAGAGCAGGAAAAACTCCTGCTCTCAAAAATTATGTACGGTCAAAAATTATTTCTTTTCACCGTGAAGCTCAGCCATGCACTCTGCACAAACTGTCTTGCCCTTGTAATCTACAACGTCCTCAGCGCTGTTGCAGAATACACAAGTGCGCTGGAACTTCTTAAGGATAATCATATCGTCGTCTGTGTAGATCTCGATAGCGTCCTTAACAGCAAGGTCAAAAGTTCTTCTGAGCTCGATCGGGAGAACGATTCTTCCCAGTTCGTCGATTCTTCTTACGATTCCTGTTGATTTCATAAAAAATATCCCCTTTACTAAATAACTTTGAGGACGATTGCCTCAAATAAGCATAAACCTCTATGCATTGTTCATTATAACCTAAATGTCGCAATATGTCAATGCCTTTTTTGGTAAATTTCTCAGCCGAACACCAGAATTAAGAATTTGTTAATAAATAATACCGAAAATCAAGTGTCGGAAGGAATATAAGTGTCATGTTAAACATAGTGATCGTAGTATTTGTCGCAGTTTCGGTGATTTATTCGATAATAAGCGGCAGTATCAGTCAGGTGTCGTCCGCTTCACTGGAGTCAGGTATAAAGGCAGTAGAGCTAACAATGCAGCTTGCAGCTTCTATGGCATTGTGGGGAGGACTTATGCGTGTAGCCGAAAAGAGCGGTCTGACTAAAAAAATAAACCGTATATTATCAGTCGTCCTGAAACGCTTTTTTAAAGGCATTGATAAGGACGGAGCAGTAATGCGCAGCCTTTCAATGAACGTTACCGCCAACCTTCTGGGACTTGGCAACGCCGCCACTCCGCTGGGGATCACCGCTATGAAAGAAATGGTAAAAGAGGAAAGGGCAAAAGGTACAACCGCCAATATAGCCAAGCTGGTGCTGTTGAATACAGCTTCTGTCCAGTTGATACCTGTAACGGTAAGCGCCCTGCGGCTTAAATACGGTTCGTCAATGCCGTGGGATTGTACCCTGCCAATACTTGTCAACTCGGCAGTATCGCTTGTTTTCGGAATGATGGCAGTATACGCATTTTTCGGAAGGAGGAAAACAGCCTGCAATGGTCTTCTCAGAACTGGCAGCGCCTGTGCTTATATGCCTGATACTGATTTACGGCGCAGCTAAAAAGGTTGATATTTTTCAGGAATTTACGGTGGGTGCATATGAAAACCTGAAAACCGCCGTAGATATCCTGCCTGCGCTCATACTTCTTGTGACAGCCGTAGGTATGCTTTCCGCTTCCGGCGCAATGGACGCATTTTCCCGTCTTGTTTCTCCATTGCTTGACAAGCTCGGTTTTCCTGCGGAGGTACTGCCCCTTGCCATGATTAGACCCGTTTCGGGCAGTGGAGCCTTGGCAGTCCTTGATAATATTATTGAAACCACAGGCGCAGACAGCTTTGCAGGCAGGGTAGCGGCAGTGCTTATGGGCTCTACGGAAACAACTTTCTATACCATAGCCGTTTATTATTCGGCAGTAAGGCTAAAAGCAGAGATACCAGTGTTCATATCCTCGCTCACAGCCGATTTTGCAGGATTTGTTTTTTCAGCGCTTATCGTTCGGCTATACTACTGAACCATAAAAAAAACTCGGCAAAAGCATTTTAAAGCCTTCGCCGAGCTCGTTTTATGCCTGCAAATCAATCAATTACCTGATAGTTTTCCGCAGCGTTTTCCTTTGTAGCATATTCCGAAACGCTCAGCACCTTTACTTTAAGCGGCTTCTGTCCCATGTTTATCTGAATAACATCGCCGACCTTAACGTCGTAAGAGGCTCTGGCAACCTTGTCGTTTACGGTTATCTTTCCTGCGTCGCAGGCTTCGTTGGCAACAGTTCTTCTTTTGATAAGTCTTGTTACTTTTAAATATTTGTCCAGTCTCATCATCTGACCATTTTCCCGATAGGAAAAATGTACTCCTTTCCGTGTTGTAGTTTGTGATCTGAGAGAAAGCCGTGCATGACCTTTCCTCAGCCAATAAAAAGAACCTAACCGCAGAAGGTTAGGTTCAAAGTGACAATATATGATTATTTCTTGTCAACTGCGTCCTTAAGAGCCTTGCCAGCCTTGAATGCAGGAACCTTCTTAGCAGGTACATGAACAGGCTCTTTTGTAAGAGGATTGATAGCGTCCTTAGCTGCTCTGTCACGAACCTCGAAAGTACCGAAGCCAACCAGCGAGATCTTTTCGCCGTTAGCAAGAGTTTCAGAAATAGAATCAATTACTGTTGAAAGAGCCTTCTCAGCGTCCTTCTTTGAATATTCTCCCTTTTCTGCGATAAGATTAATCAATTCTGCTTTTGTCATTTTAATTCCTCCAAAGTATTTTTTGTTTTGTGAAAGCAAAGCTCATTTGCTTTCGCTGCCGTGGGAAGTCTGACTATCTTCCGCTTTCTCCTTAGCTTTACGCCAGTAGACGTCAAGCTCGTCTATGCTCAGAGCCGTCATATCCGACCCGTCTTGCCTGACTGATTTTTCCACCGCTTCAAATCTTCTTATAAACTTTTCATTTGCAGCGGTAAGAAGATCCTCAGCGTCCAAATCAAGCTTTCTTGCCACATTGCAGCAAGAGAAAAGTATGTCGCCAAGCTCTTCCGAAATATCCTCTTTTGTGCCTTTTTCAAGAGCCTCCTTGAATTCCCTGACCTCGTCCTCCAGCGAAGCGTAAGCTCCGTTAACGTCATCGAAATCCATACCTGCCCTTGCAGCACGCTTGCCAAGCTTCTGCGCTCTCATAAGGGAAGGGAACACCTTCGGTACGCTTTTCAGAGTGTCCGTGTAGCTTTCCTGACCCTTGGTCTCTTTCTTTATCGAATCCCAGTTTTTAAGCACCGTATCCACATTATCAGCCTGAACGTCGCCGAAAACATGAGGATGACGGATTATCAGCTTTTTGCAGACATCATTTGCAACATCGTCAAGATCAAAAACCTTTTTCTCGCTTTCGATCTCGGTGTGAAATACCACCTGCAGCAAAACGTCGCCCAGTTCTTCCAGAAGCATATCCGAGTTGTCGTAATCAATAGCTTCAAGAACCTCGTAAACCTCTTCAAGAAAATCCTGCCGTATCGACTGATGAGTCTGGACCTTGTCCCAGGGACATCCGTTCTCACTTCTGAGTATCTTTACTATCTCAGCAAGGTCGTAAACATCATAGGATTCTTTCTGTAAGATCCGATTAATAGCTTTATCCAATAAATCAAGCCCTTTCCAAAGTAAAAAGGATACCTTATAATCATACCCTAATTCTTCGCAAATTTCAAGTGCTTTTTGAAATTTTTTTAGAAAATGAAGCTATATTTTGTTTTTTCGGCAAAACGCACAATAAATACAGTGAAAAAAAGTATAAAATGCCACCCATAAAAATGGAAAACAATAGTATTATACGGTGATTTACCACAGCGAATAAAAATCTGCTTGCCACGTCAAAGCATAACCTTGCAGTTGCTCCGCAAATCAGACCTGCAAACAAAGGCTTAAAAAAGATGTCTTTTGAGTCAATGCATACTCCGGCAGCCTTAGCCATAGCCGCCGCCGACCAGACGCATACCACCGCCTGCGATATCACAGTGGAAACCGCCGCACCTGTAATATTGATATTCGGTATAGGTATCAGTATCAGATTGAGAGCAAGCTTTACGGCTCCGCCAACTATCATAATGATTATGGGCAGTCTGGGCTTTCCTATAGTTTGCAAAGCCGAAAAGCAGGGGATAGATATTCCCATAAAAACCACGCCTATCCCAAGCACCGAAAGAGGCAGCGCAGATACCGCTATTTCCTCCGTCCGCCCGCTGTAGAGAAATTCAAGAATCTCTTTAGAAAGCACGGATATCCCGATTCCCGACGGAATTGCAATAGCCGAAGCAATAAGCAGCATCCCCGACAGATTTCTGCGAATACGCACCCCATCATTTTTCGCCCATGACTCTGCTAGCCCCGGCAGTACGCTTTTACCGAACATAGCAGTCAACGTGGGAACAAGCCCGAAAACCGTCACCGCCAGTCCCGTGTATGAACCGTAAACAAAATTTGGTATTGAACTGTCGTTAATGACACCGCCGATATATCCGAAAATATCGCCGTCTTTGGCAATTGCCCTTGTCAGGCAAGGATTTATGGTAACAAGGTCTATCATATTAGTAAGCGTGGTAATTACAGAAGCCGCAGCAATTGGCAGAGAATATCTGAAAAGCGTCTTACAAATGTAAGCCGTGCTGTCGGTTATCCTGTCCTTTTCAAGCATTGACTTGCTTATGCCGTCGCCGTGTATCTTTCCCGAAATGATTATGTAAATGCTTGCAACAGCCGTTGCGCAGGTAACTCCGAGTATCGAAGCGGCAGTAACAAAAGGCAGTGCCATGGTTCTTGCGTCCTCCAAAGTGCGGCAGTATTGCCCGAAGCAGCCGCTGTTTTCATAAAACGAGCTCTCCGCATAGCCCATAACAGCATAAGCAAGACCAAGTCCGAAAATAAGCTTGAATACCGTCTCCACTATTTCCGAAACAGCGGTGGGAAGCATATTTTTAAGCCCCTCATAATATCCTCTTTCCACCGACATTACAGTTGCAAAGAAAACCGAAGGAGCCACCGCAATAAGCGACCATACAGCGTTCCTTTCGTGAATAACGCAGTCTGACAGAACCATTGACAGGCATATGACTATCAAAGTAGCAGCCAGCCCCATAAGACTGAACATAAGCATAGCGGTGCGCTTTATCTTCCGAACATTTTTATATCGCTCAAACGCATAGTTTTCGGCAGTCATTCTCGCAATAGTAGAGGGAATACCCGAAACTGCAATGGCGAAAACGGGCGTAAAAACAGCAAATGCGCTTGAAAAATACCCCATGCCCGTACCGCCCAGCAAATGGGTAAGAGGTATCTTGTACATCAGCCCCAGTATTTTAGTAATAATGACCATTCCCAGCAGTATAGCCGAGCCTTTAAGAAAACCTTGCTTTTTCAAACCCAATACCTCCTATACTGTTTAATTCTATGCCAGTCCTTTTGCCGATAGTACAACAACCCTCCGACCATATGATTCTGTGACCCTTTGGAAAAAATATTGAATAAAATAGTCCCAAGCCCTTTATTTTTTCTGAAAAGTATGTTATAATAAATAATATATTTGTGCCGTGCGGCTGTGCGGCGAAAGGAATGGTATAAATGGATTTTAAATTTTCCGAAAAGGTTTCTCATCTTCAGGCATCGGCTATCAGAGAAATTCTGAAATATTCCGCCGACCCTGAGGTTATTTCATTTGCAGCAGGCTCTCCAGCCCCCGAAGCTCTTCCTGTCAGGGAGCTTGAAGAGCTTTCCAAGGAAATTCTTGCCGAAGAGCCGGGCATTGCTCTCCAGTACGGCGTTACAGAAGGCTATGCTCCTCTCCGTGACGAAGTAAAGAAGCTTTTGGCTTCAAAAGGCTGCTTTAATCCCGAATATGACGAGGTCATCATCACCAGCGGAGCGCAGCAGGCTAACGAGCTTTCCGCAAAAGTCCTCTGCAATGAGGGCGATACTATCCTTGCCGAAGCTCCCAGCTTTATCGGTTCGCTCAACGCTTTCAAATCCTACAGTGTAGACCTTCAGGGCGTTACTCTTGAAAGCGACGGAGTAAATATTGCTGAGCTTGAAGAAAAGCTTAAAGCAGGCAATGTTAAGCTCGTTTATCTTATCCCCAATTTTCAGAACCCTACAGGCAATACAATGTCGTGGGAAAAGCGTGTAAAAGCGTTTGAGCTTTGTAAAAAATACGGAGCAGTTATCCTTGAAGACAACCCCTACGGCGACCTCCGCTTTGCAGGCGAGGATATAAAGTGCATCAAGACACTTGATACCGAAGGCAGCGTTATCTATTCGGGTACATTCTCAAAGATTCTTTCACCGGGAATAAGAGTAGGCTATGTCTGCGCTCATAAGGATATCATCCAGAAAATAGTAGTGTGCAAACAGGTAGCCGACGTTCATACCACAATGTGGTCACAGATGCTTGCCTATAAGTTCCTGAAAAAATACGACCTTAACGAGCACCTTGCAAAGCTTCGCAAGGTCTATGAGCATAAAACATCTCTTATGCTCAGCGAAATGGATAAGAACTTTTCAAGCAAGATAACACATACAAACCCACAGGGAGGCCTTTTCATCTGGTGTACTCTCCCCGAAAGCTGTTCTACCAAGGATATGGTGGATTTCTGCACAACCGCCGTAAAGGACTATAAGATAGCCGTTGTTCCCGGAACAGCCTTTGTTATCAATGATACCGACGATACACGTTCATTCCGTGTGAATTTCTCAACACCTACCGACCAGCAGATAGTCAAGGGCTGCGAGATACTGGGCAGATTGTCCAAAGAAATGTTTGGTGATTGATAAAATGAAGATACCCTTCACTCTTTTGCAGACTGCGCTTACGGCTGCCTCATGCTTTTTGCTTTGCTGCTGTGCCGCAGGGGACGGCATGGTGTTTTATCTCAGCCTTTACGGTGATAATAAGCTTACCTTTGTCGTCAACGGAGCGCTCAGCCTGACAGCCTTGCTGCTTTCGCTGCTGTTTATCTGTAAGCCTTCCATAACAGGCTTTGTGAGTAAAAGCTCCGATGAAGCGGCAGACCCCATACCTGCGCTGTCAGCGGCGAGAACATATATATGCTTCATTTCATTTGACGCAGCCATTGCTCTTGCTTTGATGCTGTTCGGCACCGCTTATTCTGAGAGTGCGGTAAAATACATTTTGATAGTAACTCCTGCGGTCTTTGCGGTGGGAGCAGTAAAATATTTTATAGATATCCGTAAGATCGGCGTTGAAACCGACGATGTTTCGGAATGATTTCTTTATTTCGGAGGTCTTTGTCATGTCAGAAGATAAAAAACTTATATTCAGCGGAATACAGCCTACAGGAACCTTTACTCTCGGCAACTATCTGGGCGCAGTAAAGAACTGGGCGCCGCTGCAGGAAGAATATAATTGCATTTATTCAATAGTTGATCTTCACGCTATCACCGTAAAGCAGGATCCCGTGAAGCTGAGACAGAATTCAATGCAGGCGTATGCGCTGCTGCAGGCTTGCGGACTTGACCCCAAAAAGTCAATACTCTTTTTCCAGAGCCATAATAAATGCCATGCAGAGCTTAGCTGGGTGCTCAGCTGCGCCACACAGTTCGGCGAGCTTACAAGAATGACTCAGTTCAAGGATAAATCCGCAAAGCACGCCGACAATATCAATGCAGGACTTTTTACATATCCCGTTCTTATGGCTGCCGATATCCTTGCGTATAACGCAGACCTTGTGCCAATAGGCATCGACCAGAAGCAGCACCTTGAGCTTGCAAGAAACATCGCTCAGAGGTTCAATCAGAGATACGGCGATTTCTTCACCCTGCCCGAGCCTTTTATCCCCAAAACAGGTGCAAAGGTAATGTCGCTGCAGGAGCCTACAAAGAAGATGTCCAAATCTGATGAAAACCCCAACGCTTGTATCCTCATTCTTGACGATAAGGATACTATCATCAGAAAGTTCAAGAGAGCCGTTACCGACTCCGAAGCCGAGGTAAGATACGCCGAGGGCAAGGACGGAATAAATAATCTCATGACTATCTATTCTTCCGTCACGGGTAAAACATATGAAGAGATAGAGTCTGAATTTGCAGGCAAGGGCTACGGAGATTTCAAGCTTGCCGTAGGAGAAGCCGTTGCAGACCATTTAGAGCCTGTAAGAAGCGAGTTCAACAGACTTATCAATGATAAAGCATATCTTAAAGAGTGCTATATCGACGGCGCTCAGCGTGCCGAACGCATAACTCAGAAAACTCTCACAAAGGTTTACCGCAAGGTAGGCTTTGTGGACGCAAGATAATTTTTTTTGAAAGGGATCTGTTTATGAAAAATGCTTTTCTTTTGGATACATTCAGAGAAATCAGACATTCATTGAGCAGATTTCTTTCTATATTCACCATAATCGCACTTGGCTGCGGCTTTTTTGCAGGAATAAAGGCAACAATGCCCGATATGATAGATACCGCTTCCCAATACTTCATTGAAAACGAGCTTATGGACTATAAGCTCATGTCCAATATCGGCATAAAGTCTGAGGACGTTCAGGCGGTTAGAAACGCCGACGGAGTAAAAGGCGCAGTTGCAGGCTATTCAAAGGACGTTTATTATTACTATAATAATCAGAACTGTGTGCTGAAAGTCATGTCGTTATGCTGCTATCTCGATGAAAGCAGCAATAACTACCTTAATAAGCCTGTTCTGCTGGAGGGAAGACTTCCCGAAAAAAGCGGCGAGTGCGTAGTAGAAGTAAAGATGTCGTCGCCTACCACCTTTAAGATAGGCAATAAGCTTACTCTTTCCTCTCCCACAGAGCAGGAGGATATTTTAGATACCTTTGTCACCGATACCTTTGAGATAGTGGGAATAATCACCTCTCCGCTTTACATAGGCTATGAGCGTGATGCCACAAACGTGGGCAACGGAACGATCCTCAGCTACATAATGGTCTCTGAGGAGGATTTTGTTTCCGACTATTATAGCGAGCTTTATGTCGCCCTTGACGGACTTGAAGACCTCGACCCGTTTTCCGATGAATACACCGAGGCGGTAAACGAAAAGAAAATGTCAGCCGTCGCCGCCTTTGAAGAAAGCGTAAACGCAAGATACGAGAAGCTTCAAGCCGACGCACAGGCAAAACTGGAGGACAGTCAGTCAAAGATGGAAAGCCTTGAAAGTATTTTTGCCTCAGATATTCCCACACTGGAGCAAATGAAGACAGAAGCAGAAAAAACCTTAGCCGATGCAGAGAAGAAATACTATGCCCTTGACGACCAGACTACAGCAACCGCATATCTTCTCAAATCAAAGATAATTCAGGGTCAGAATGATCTTGATATGCTGACAGAGCTGCTGACCTCCAGAAAAAACGGAGATACCGCAGCCGATGAAAAATATTCCGCCCAGCTTGAACAGGCGAAAGCGGAGATAGAGTCTTCAAGAAACCGGCTTGCAGAGGCGCCTAAGCTTAAATTCTATTACTCCGACAGATTTTCAAGTACAGACTACAGCTCCTTTAAGGGCGACAGCGAAAAGATCGACGCTATTGCAAAAGTATTCCCCCTGTTCTTTATCCTCATAGCAGCACTTGTCTGCCTTACAACAATGACAAGAATGATAGAAGAGCAGAGAATACAGATAGGCACATATAAAGCTCTGGGCTATTCGTCGGGAAAAATAATATCGAAATATCTCATATATGCATCTCTTGCCGCAATATTGGGCAGCATTTTGGGTACGGTCATAGGACTTCAGGTGTTCCCTTATATTATCTATGAAAGCTATAAAATAATGTATAATATCCCCAGCATAAACACCCCGTTCAGACTTGATTATATGCTGTGGTGTATGCTTGCTTCCGTTTTGTGTACCTGTTCAGCGGTAGTATATTCCTGCATCAGGGAGCTAAAAGCCCAGCCCTCACAGCTTATGCGTCCAAAACCGCCTGCTTCGGGCAGAAGAGTTGTGCTGGAGAAAATAAGCTTTGTGTGGAAACGCCTTGATTTTCTTGCCAAGGTAACGGTGCGAAATCTTTTAAGATATAAAAAGCGTTTTCTTATGACAGTAGTAGGAATAGCCGGCTGTACTGCGCTTATCGTCACAGGCTTCGGCTTGAAGTACTCTATCAAATCAATTGCAGACAAGCAGTTCAACGAGGTCTTCGAGTACGACGCAACTGTTATCATGAACAGCGACAGCTTAGAAAATGACATTTCTCCCGCCCAAAAGCTTGAAAGCTATGAAGAAATAAAATCAAGTATGCCTTTTTCTTCTACCGAAGCCACAGCAAAAGGCGGCGGCGCTACTCAATCTGTAAGTATTATAGTCCCCGAGGAAAAAAGCAGTCTGGGTGATTATGTTACTCTTTGTAACGTCAAGGATAAGCAGCTCTGCTCGCTGAATGATGATCAGGTAATCATAACAGAGAAGCTTTCTAAAATGCTTGATATTAAAGCAGGAGACAGCATTTCGCTTGAAGCTAAAGATAAAAACGACGTCAGCATAAAGATTTCGGCAGTAGTAAAGAATTACGCAATGCATTATGTATATATGTCACCTGCGCTTTATAAGAAGCTTTACGGCGAAAGCCCTGTGCTTAACATGGCATTTGTTGAGTTGAACGAAAACGCAGATGAGAATTCATTTAAGGAAAAGCTGATAAGCGACTCTGATTTTCTGGGCATGGCATATAAATCCGACAGCAGCCGTGGCTTTCTCAATTCCGTTGACAGCCTTGATTCAATAGTGATACTGCTTATCGTCTGCGCAGGATTTCTCGCCATAATAGTGCTGTATAATCTGGCTAACATAAACATCACCGAGCGTGTCCGTGAGATAGCAACAATAAAGGTGCTTGGTTTTTACGATAATGAGACGTCTGCCTATATTTACAGAGAGAATATAATTTCTGCGGTCATAGGAATACTGATAGGACTGGTACTTGGCAAGGTGCTGCATTATTTTGTTGTGCTAACCACCGAGGTGGATATAGTAATGTTCAACAGACAGCTTGTCTGGTGGGCTTATCTGTGCGGCGCAGTGCTTACCGTCCTGTTTACAGCGATAGTTAATGTGATTCTCCATTTCAAGCTTAAAAAGATAGACATGGTCGAATCATTGAAATCTATAGAATAAATTTTTGGAGGTATATTATGGACAACAATTGTACAGAAAAAACAACGATCAATCGGTGGGCGCTTCTTGCGTCGTTCCTGCTGGGAGCAGTACTTGGCTTCTTGTTTGCTCCTGCAAAAAAGGGAATGGTAATAGGCAGCTACAACAGCTATAATAACTTCAACAAAGACCGTGAGGGCGAAGATCTGTGCGACTATGACGATTGCTTCGACGACGATTCTGACGATGAAGAAGAAAGCCATTGGGAAGACGAAACCGAGTCATATTCATTCTAAAATTTCAGGAAAGGCGTAATAAACATGAAGTTAGGTATGGTAGGTCTGCCCAACGTGGGCAAATCAACACTTTTTAATGCT